>WQYS01000425.1 GCA_009781125.1 Acidobacteriaceae bacterium
AGGCACGCCGCCAGCGTTGATTCTGAGCCAGGATCAAACTCTCGTTAAATCTTGGCTGTCCACTCCCAGGACGGAGGTCCGGGAGCTGGACATCCTCCGCTCGCTCGAAAGGAGCGGAGGTAATAGTGTGAGAATAACTAAACCAAATTCGTATCTTCTCACGACTGGCACGTTCAACTATGTTGTCAAAGATCCTCGGCTGCATCCGCCTCGGCGGGCAGTTTTTGGATCAAGGACCATCCGGGCGAAGCCCAAATCGTGTCCTCGAACTTGTAGCGCTGATTTCGTCCGTAACGCTTGCTTTTACAAGGCCTTGAGCGCCTAAACCCATACTGCCGGGGTACGTCCGTCGATTAGCGAACTTTTTGAGGTTATCAACTCTCGTGAAGCATGTCAACAACTTTTTGACTTTTTTCTGCTTATTTTTAATCTTTTTCTGCGAGGCGGTTCACCTCGGGCTAAGCAGTTCAGCTTCGTTCGCACACGCGCAAATTTCAAAACATCCAGACGGCGAAACAAATCCGCCGCAGAGCCTTAGCTCTACATAATCCAATTTTGCAGTGGCTTGGGTTTGGACTCGGTTGGCCTACTGGCTCATTCCAAACGCTTGGACTGCACTTCGATCCGACAGTTGAGCCTCGCTCATAATCAGATGCGAAGTTGTCACACTTGGTTTATTGTACAGCGCCCGGCGTCTTAACGCAAGAATTTGCTCCGCTTATCTTCGGGCACTCAAGTGCGACTCTGTAAGAATATCAACATCTAAGCACCCGCGCAAGCTCCCGGGCTGTGAATAATTGGCGTTTTCCTGTTAAAAACTCGCGGAACCCGCATGGTTGCTGGCATCTGGGTTGGAGCCAACGACAGAAGGGATGCCCAAGAGCATCCCTTCTGTCGTTGGCTCCTATTCGCAGGAGTAGTGCCGAAACATTACTTCAAGCGGAAGACTACGCCGCCACCGACTGATAGGAAGTTAGCTGCGTCGCCGCCGAAATACTGCGTTTTGAACTGCTGCCAGTGCACCAATGGCGCGCGAATCGCAACTCGCCGCGAGATGTTGAAATCCATTCCACCTCCGACCTTCCAGGCGAATCCATTGACTCCCTCGGAACCATTTACATATCCGGGAATATTTGCGCTCATACTTACACGTCCAAGCCCGAACAGAGCTTCGCCGAAGGCATCATACTTCTTCTGCCTGTATATGAAACGCGGTCCGAAAGTAACCGTGAGATAGCTCAAGTTCGCCGACGCACCGCCACCAGAAACGGATTTGATGCTGTCTGAAAAATTAACCACACCATTCAACCACGTACTTCTATAGCCACCGAAGGAAAGGTCTACTCCTCCGCCCGTCGGCATCCAAAGGTCTGCTCCACTACCCAAGCGGGTTGCGTTGTACGTTACCCCTAGTTGCACCTGAGGTGTATCGGGAAGGGGTGCCGTAGACTTAGCCTGCGCCAGTGCCACCGTGCTCAGACTGGCCAAAGCGACAAGTGTCAAAACAAAGCTCTTCATCGTAATTTCCTTTCTTTTGTTGTGTCTGTTGCGTACAGACGGGCCTCATCAAGCAATCGTTTCTGCCGGCGCTTCGGACGCGGCGCAACTTTCGCAGTCATTTTTGTTACACACATGTGGCTATATTTCTATGTACTACCCACACGCAGCTTTTTGAGGGGGATGGGTTGCCCCTCTCATTTGTTTTCTTGAATAAGATGGACGGTGTTGGACTGAGCATCGATGTCGCCGTTGTCGTTCACGTCCACCAAATAAATCGGATAGTCGGTAGAACCCTTTGAAGGCGTGATCGGATTGCCGGTACCGTTACTACTACTACCGCAGCCCGCAACTCCAGCTATCGCGCCGAATACCAGCGTTGCCAGCAGAAGCCCGCGTACTCTCAGCTTCCGTACCTTACCGGCCAGCATCACCGGCAACAGCAGCAGCGCAAATGTAATCGGAGAGTAGTGGTGCACGCTTGACGTTGTTGGCGTCGTTGCCGTCACCTTCGGCATATGGACTGTAAAACTAGTAGATGCCTGGGTGTCTCCCGTATTCCACGAGAAGTCCGTGCTGCTCACGGTAACGCCACTCACCTGCGATAAGGTATCCGAAATAGGAACCAGCAGCAGCGCATCAGGCAAAGCGGTTGTCGATTTAACGTTGACGTTATACGTTGCGTTGCCTCCGGCCGCCGGGACGGTCACTGAATCCGGAGACACGGTAATTGTGAGGTTCGGCGACGTACCGGCCGCAGCGGTCACGCCAGTCGCACCGATCACATGACCCAACAACGCCGTTGACGTCCCGCGTTGTCGCATCACGTTCGCTTGAGCCTCCGTCTGCGCGTGCAACGGTACGCCGACGAATGACGTCAGGAACAGGACAGAACTTGTCCAAAACAATTGTCGTTGGGAGCAGGCGAATCGAGAGAGGAGCGGCTGCGCCGTCTGCGCTGCCAGCTTTGAAGAAAGCGCTATTAACGCAGAGAGTTTACGAGAGAGAGAGAGAGAGAGAGAGAGAGAGCAAGCGGAGTGCCAAACTTTGCTTAAACCGCAGGAATCTCCACAACGCGAACCAGCAAACAACATGCTAACCTCCACTGCCCAGAGAACAGCCAATCAGGACAGTTCTGAATTGTAGAATATGCAATTTGTATCATATTGGCAACAGAATCAGGAACAAAAGATGTACAGTCTCGAATCAGCACCTGAGCGCAAGGCCGTTCTCAGTTGCTCGGCCAGACCCGTTATAATGAACGTTTACGCAAAAAGGAGCCTCACATGCCCATTCAGCCGACAGCGAACATCTGGCACAACGGAAAGCTCATCCCCTGGGACAAGGCCCAGATTCACGTCATGAGCCACGTCGTTCACTACGGCTCCAGCGTCTTTGAAGGCATCCGCTGCTACGCGCAGCCCAAAGGAGCCGGCGTCTTCCGCCTTCGGGAGCACATGCAGCGGCTGCTTGATTCGGCCAGGATTTACCGGATGCCCATTGACTACACGCTCGATCAACTCTGCGCCGCAGTCGTTGATCTCGTTGAA
>WQYS01000426.1 GCA_009781125.1 Acidobacteriaceae bacterium
CCGAGCGGTTTGGTGGCAGTCATCATCTGTATTGATTCGATGTTTGCGGCCCGAATTTTGCTGCTGCGTGCAGAAGCCTGAATTTGAAGCGGATACCAGGATGTGCGACAGTTAATCCTGGAACGGGTTCTTATGGCAAAAAAATCTTCGCGGCGCACGTTTGACGAGGCACTCTCTCTTCTTAGCAACCATCAATTTGATGTAGGACCGGCGCTTGAGGGTGCAAAGGGCGTCGCCCGGGCGGTTCGGGTGACGAAGCGCGGCTGTGCGGCAGAGATTGCTCCGGCTGCGGACGGCACGCCGGAGATTCTTGTCCGTCCAGGCTGGGTGCTGAACGGCTCCATCACGCGCCTGCTCGATCGCGGATACCAGAAGTTTCTCCAGACGGATAAGCTGGAGATTCCCGCAACAGCGGACCGTCTGCACGCGATTCACGAGTTCAGCGAAGAGCTGAAAGAAACTCTCGGCGGAATAAGTCTCTATAACGAGTCTCTAGGCACGACCAGCGATGTCTACCTTTACGACCGCGTCAATGGACGGAAGTAACAGGCAGCAGGGACGGTGAATACTGGTGAACACTCAGGTTGTCTACAAAGAATTTACGGATCGGTTGAAGTTGCTGATCAGCAAGCATCCTGATTTAATCACCCTTACATTGAGCAATGTTTTTACGATGCGCCTGGTTGGGAATAAGACACATGGCGATCTTGCCGAAATTGCCATCGCAGAATTTGTCAACCAATATATGTACGACTACCGGTCGATTCACGTCGGGAAAGACCTCTATCGCGCCAAGTCGAAGGAAGAGGACATTAAGATTATCAATGAGATAACCAAGGCTGAGTTTCCTGTGAGTCTGAAAGCATACGGGACGGTCCTCTTCAGCTTTCAACGGACAAAACCAGCCTGATGTTCAAAACTCTGAGCAAAGCGGAACGGTTGGATCGTCCCGAGGACATTAAGGCAGTTTTCGATCATGCCGCATTCTCAAATTTTGCAGAGATAAACGTGCTTCCGCTCATCTATGACGAGAAGCGGCAACGCTGTAACATCCTTGTATTCGATTACGAAGCGGCACGATCACAAACAGCCATGATTGTTCGCCATACTGAAGGCAAGGGAAGAAAACACCCTGTTTTCCGGTTTATGGATTCTCAAGGTGGTTATATATGTGAGGTTCGATACGGCGATGCCACTGCCAACGCCTTGCAGCGAGGATTGTGGACCCACACTCGTAACGCATTGAAATACTTCGACAGCATAACCGGCGGATGGATTGATTATTCGCATAACCTTGTGCTCGTGAAGTTGTTCTCTCACGCTTTGATATCATCGTGCAATGGTCACGAACAAGCACTGGAAACGATAAAAGAGGATATTCGCAAGCTCAAGCAGCGGTCTGGAATATGAACGCTCAATTTCAATTGTTCAGCAACGAAACGGCCATGCCGGCTCCTTCGACGGAAGGAATTAAGTATGCCGGGTCAAAGCTGAAACTCATTCCACATATTCTGCGGCTTGCCGCGAAGGTGAACGCGCGAACGGTTCTTGATGGATTTTCAGGAACTACGAGAGTTTCACAGGCTTTTGCCAAAACTGGCTATGACGTGGTTTGTAACGATCGCGCTGTATGGTCCGAAGTTTTTGGCAGGTGTTACCTTTTTGGGAAAGAATCTCACGAATATAGTGCGCTGATTAGACATTTGAATTCCTTGGAACCAAAGGATGGATGGTTTACTGAATTCTATGGCGGAGACGACCGGAAGGCCAGTCAATCCGCAAAGCGGCCGTGGCAGATTCACAATACCCGCAAGCTGGATGCAATCCGCGAGGAGATAGACAAGCTCTCGCTCGACCCTGTAGAGAAGAGTGTTGCATTGACCAGCCTGATTCTGGCGCTGGATCAGGTTGACAGCACGCTTGGCCATTACGCTTCTTATCTGAGAGAGTGGTCTCCGCGCTCCTACAAACAGCTCCATCTGCATGTGCCTGCAATCGTGAAAAATGGACACGTTCCTAATCACCGCATTTATAGGGATGACATCTTTGATCTGGTTAAAAACCTTGAAAATGTGGATCTCGCGTACTTCGATCCGCCCTACGGTTCAAACAATGAAAAGATGCCTCCATCCAGAGTTCGATATGCGTCTTATTACCACGTATGGACCAGCGTTTGCCTCTACGACAAACCGGCTTTGTTTGGAAAAGTCAACAGGCGGATCGATACTTCGGATACAGTTGCAGGCTCTCCATTTGAAGACTTCAGAAGAGGTTCGGATGGAAAATTTATCGCAGTGGAGGCAATTGAGAAACTGCTCGCCTCCACCCGTGCCAAGCACATCATTCTCTCTTATAGTTCCGGCGGACGGGCCACATCGAATGAGCTTAATCAAGTAATTAAATCCTGCGGACAATTGGTTGAAATAGTAGAGATGGACTACAAGCGAAACGTTATGGCCGATATGAAATGGACAAATGAATGGTTGAGGGATGCTGAAACACCAAATCGGGAATTTCTCTTTCTCATTGCACGTAGTTGATTCAATGTTGTTTGCATAGAAAAAGCGCGAGTCATCGCGCCTTTTCCGACCACAAAGTTGTGCAAATAGCTACATATCCTTCACACCATCCACGAAAGCCTTCAGCTTGCGGCTGCGGCTGGGATGACGCAGCTTACGCAGGGCCTTGGCCTCTATCTGACGGATACGCTCGCGGGTTACTTGGAAGCTCTGGCCTACCTCTTCCAGCGTGTGCTCGCTGCCGTCTTCCAGGCCGAAACGCATCTTGATGACGCGCTCTTCGCGCGGCGTCAACGTGCGCAGCACCTGCGAGGTGTACTCCTTCAGGTTGACGCCGATCACGGCGTCCGACGGCGAAACCGCCATGCGGTCTTCGATGAAGTCGCCCAGATGCGAATCTTCCTCTTCTCCGATAGGTGTTTCGAGCGAGATCGGTTCCTGCGCAATCTTGAGAACCTTGCGCACCTTAGCCACAGGAATATCCATGCGCCGGGCAATCTCTTCCGACGACGCTTC
>WQYS01000427.1 GCA_009781125.1 Acidobacteriaceae bacterium
ATGCTCCACCTGAAGCACCCGGTCCGGGTGAAGGGCGGCAGAAGGTGCGTTCATTCCCGCGACTTCCAGGCCGATGAGCGGCTCTTTCCTCACCTGGAGGAAGCCAAACAGTACATTAAACGGCTTTAAATTCAGCCGAATGTGCAAACCGCTGCGGCGGGTTCGTGGTAACATCCTTCTCGAAAGTTCAAATTTCTGAACTCGTTGAATTCAAAACTAAATGGAAGCGTGAGGTAATTTTTGATGCCGCTATCGAAACGTGCAATTGCGGAATTTTTGGGAACATTCTGGCTCGTCCTGGGAGGCTGCGGCGCTGCTGTATTTGCTGCCGGAATCCCCAATGTTGGAATCGGTTATGCCGGTGTTGCGCTGGCGTTCGGACTCACCGTTCTCACCATGGCCTTTGCCATCGGACATATCTCGGGATGCCATCTTAACCCCGCCATCACCTGCGGTCTTGTCGCAGGCAAGCGGTTCCCGTTCTCCGACCTCCCGGCCTACATCGTTGCGCAGGTCCTGGGAGCTATCGCCGCGGCAGGCGTGCTCTATTTCATCCTGATTCATCAGGCAGGCTTCGCCACGATAGGCGGCTTTGCCTCGAATGGTTACGGCGCTAACCTTGCTCCATTCGGTTCGCCGCATGGCTACTCGCTGGCGGCCTGCTTTGTGGCCGAGTTCGTTCTGACCGCCTTCTTCGTTCTGGTCATCATGGGCGCGACCGACGAGCGCGCTCCCAAGGGCTTCGCTCCGATTGCTATCGGACTTTGCCTCACCCTGATCCATCTGATCTCGATCCCCATTACCAACACGAGCGTGAATCCGGCTCGCAGCACAGGACAGGCCCTGTTTGCGGGAGGAGTTGCTCTTCACCAGCTCTGGCTCTTCTGGGTGGCTCCGATTCTTGGCGGAATCATCGGAGGCGTTCTTTACAACTCCTTCGCGCGTCAGAAGAAAGCCTGAAGTAAAGCAGATTAAGTAATTCGAATGTCCCGTATCTGGCAGTTTTACCGTCAGATACGGGGCATTCTGTTCTTACCTACTACCTTGACTAGTTAGCCAGAACAGCGCGGTACCGCACCTGGTTCTTCTTAACTTTGGCGATGGCGTCGTTAGCCTTGTCCATGTCAAACAGCTCGACCGCGGCCTTGACGTTATGCCGCGCGGCGACGTCGAGCATCTCGTGCAGATCGCGGGGGCTTCCCGTGGGGCTGCCTGAGATCGCTCTCTGGCCGCCAATCAGAGAAAACGCCTGCACCGGAATCGCCGACGGCGGCACGCCTACAACGCAGAGCGTTCCCTTCGGACGCAGCGTATTGACGTAGTTCTGCCAGTCCAGATCGGCGTTTACGGTCGAGAGCAGCAGATCGAAGGCGCCCTCCACCTTCTTCAGAGCTCCGGTCTCCCGCGTATGAACGAAGTTGTGCGCGCCGAGCTGCAAGGCTTCGGCCTCCTTCTCCTTCGAGGTCGAAAAGGCTGTGACCTCGGCCCCGAAGGCACGGGCAAACTGGATTCCCAGATGCCCCAGGCCGCCGATGCCGATCACTCCGACGCGCGACCGGGGCTGGACGCCATGATTCCGCAGCGGACTATAGACCGTAATACCCGCGCAGAGCAGCGGAGCGGCGTTCTCGCTCTCCAGAGCCTCAGGCACGGGGATGGCAAAGCGGGAGTTCACGCGAATGCGGTCTGCGTAGCCTCCATGCCGCCCTACGCAGGTCGGCTGAGACTGCGCGCACAGGTGCTCATCGCCCTGGCGGCACCACTCGCAGACGCCGCAGCTATTGGCCTGCCAGCCCACGCCCACGCGCTGGCCGATCCGAAGATCGCGCACCCCATTGCCCACGGCAACGACGCTGCCGATGACCTCGTGTCCCGGAATAAACGGGTACTTGCTGATTCCCCAGTCGTTGTCGATCAGGTGAACGTCGCTATGGCAGACGCCGCAATGCGATATCTCGATCTCAACTTCGTGGGCCTTCATTTCTCCCGGAGAGTACTTGTAAGGCAGTAATTGCGCGCCAGCGGCGTGAACAGCTAAACCATGGATCTCGTTCATCTTGTATTTATTCCTTTGGCTTGAGCCTGAACGGTCTCTCAACCGCACCTTTCTGATGCTACATCAAGCTGCCGGTTGACGCCCTCCCTTGTCACCCCGGAGGCCGCCGCGGCGAGCTCCGGGATGACGAGAGGAGTAAGGAACGGCAAGAGAGATGTGTGGCAACGGTAAAAGTGTTTATCCTTGATCCAACCGGTAAATTTTCAGATTCAGGAAAGGCCATGATCATCGTGCGACGTATCCTCTTCCTTCTGGCGGCGGCTGTTCTTCTCTCTTGCGCGGGCAGCGCGCAGCAACACTCCGTGACTCAGGCCGAGGTGGACAGCATCACCCGCGACGCCATTCTTATCGATACGCACGACGATGTCCCCACGCAGATCGTCAAAGGATACGACATCGCCACGCCCGACGAGTCCGGGCAGACGGACCTGGCGCGCATGAAGGGGTATCTGGGAGCCGAGTTCTTTGCCGCCTACGTGGGTCCGCAGTACGTGAAGGACAACCACTCCGCCCGACGCGCCATGGAGATGATCGACGCCATCAGGACCGACGTCATCGCCGCGCATCCCAATGACTTCGTCTTTGCTGCCAGCGCCGACGACATCGTGCGCGCGCACCGGGAGGGCAAGATCGCCGCGCTGATCGGCATTGAGGGCGGACACGCCATCGAAGACTCGCTGCGCCTGCTACGCGACTACTATGCACTAGGCGCACGCTACATGACCCTGACGCACGTCAACACCAACAACTGGGCCGATTCGCAGGGTGACATCAATACCAACGGAGTCGCGCACCACAACGGTCTTACGCCGTTCGGAAGGGACGTCGTGCGCGAGATGAACCGGCTGGGCATGATGGTCGTTATCTCGCATGTCTCCGACAAGACCTTCTGGGATGTGCTGGCGACCTCGACGGCTCCCGTGATTGCCTCGCACTCCAGCTGCCGCGCCGTTACCAGCGCGCCCCGGAACATG
>WQYS01000428.1 GCA_009781125.1 Acidobacteriaceae bacterium
CAGCAGCTTGTTGACCTGCGCGGGCCAGGGGTAATCGACCTTGCCTTCGCTGACCTCGTGGAGAAACTCGCCCGGCACCTCGCCCAGCGTGACCACATCGTTTCGCCAGTCATGCACGCGAAAGAGCGGCAGCGGAGTGGGTCCGAACATCGTCGCAATTTCGCCCGCGGTCATCGGCCTGTGGGTGCCAAGCGCAGGAAGAATGCAGGCGAGCCGGTCACCATAGTACTCCCAGGCGAATTGAGTCAGAGCACCGGCCTGCGAGTGCAGCCGCGTAATGTCGGGCGGAAGCGCAAGCACTCTTTTCTTCTTTGCGCTCGCATCCAGTCGTTCCAAAGTATGAAACAGGCTTGCCCGCAACTGCTCGCGCGTGATCTCGGTGGTCGGACTTCCAGCCGCAAAGAAGATGCTCATGACACCCCAATCTACAACTTATAAGCCTTCTTCACCAGATTGACGGTAAGATCAACGATCAACTCCATGGCCTCGTCCTCATCGATCCTGTGCTCAACCACCAGACGCGCCAGAAACGCAGAGTCAACGCGGCGGGCAACGTCGTGGCGCGCGGGAATCGACAGGAAGGCGCGCGTGTCGTCGTTGAAGCCGACCGTATTGTAGAAGCCTGCTGTCTCTGTCACCTGCTCCCGGTAGCGCATCATGCCTTCAGGAGAATCATGGAACCACCACGCCGGTCCCAGCCTCAGCGCCGGATAGTGACCGGCCAGCGGAGCCAGTTCACGAGCATAGTTTGTCTCGTCGAGCGTAAACAAAATCAGGGTCAGGCTCCGATCGTTGCCATGCTTGTTAAGCAGAGCCGACAAGCTGCGCGTGTACTCCGTTGCCGAAGGAATATCGGCCCCCATGTCGCGGCCAAACCTCTCGTACACGGCGCGGTTGTGATTGCGTATCGAACCGGGATGAATCTGCATGACGAGGCCGTCCTCGACACTCATACCCGCCATCTCCGTCAGCATCTGCGCCTGAAAGAGCATCTTCTCCGCAGGCGTCGACTGGCAGGAGAGCATCCGCTGATAGAGCTTCTCCGCCTCACCCGGATCCAGGTCCGCCGTCATCGCGGTCAGGTGGCCGTGGTCCGTCGAAGTCGCCCCCAGCGACTTGAAGTATTCACGGCGATTGAGCAAAGCATTCAGATAGCCCTTGAAGGTACCGATGTCTTCGCCGGTCATCGCGCCCAGCTTCTCGATGTTCTGACGGAAGCCTGCGAACTCGGCATCGACAACCGGATCAGGACGGAATGCAGGAAGGATGCGGCCTTTCCAGCCCGAAGCGCGAAGCGTCTTATGATCTTCGAGCGTGTCTGTAGGTGAATCGGTCGTGGAAAGAACCTCTATGCGGAACCTTTCAAAAAGCGCGCGCGGACGAAACTCTGGAGTCTGAAGTTTGGCCGCTATGGTGTCGTAGTAAAGGTCCGCGTTGACCGCCGAGAGCCGCTCGGCAAGACCAAACAGGTTCTCGAAGGCGTAGTCGAGCCAGAGCCGCGTGGGCGTACCGCGAAACAGAGAGTAGTTCCTGGCAAAGATACGCCATGCCTCACGCGGATCGGCTTTCTGGCCGCAGCCGGTTTGCGGAATTCCCAGCGACTCCAGCGAGATGCCCTGCGAGTACAACATGCGGAAGATGTAGTGATCCGGCTGAAGGAAGAGTGCCGTAGGATTAGGAAAAGGCTCGTCCCTGGCAAACCACGACGGGTCTGTGTGGCCATGCGGAGAGAGGATCGGCAGATCGCAGACTGACTTATAGAGCCTCTCAGCAACGGCTCGAGCTGAAGGCTCAGAGGGAAACAACCGCATTGGGTTCAGCATACAAACACCTCGGACCTTCCACTGCAGAAGAAGACAGCAACCTTCGACTCACAGACTCTACCAGACGGACAACACATTGGTCCTACCACTGCCTACCGGTTGACGCCGCTGGCCAGGAAGCCTCCATCGACCACCAGAATCTCTCCAGTAACGAACGACGAAGCATCCGATGCCAGATAGATTGCTGAACCAATCAATTCCTCCGTCTTTCCGAAACGGTTCATGGGAGTCCGCATCAGCAGCTCCATACCGCGCTCGCTCTCGTCGAGCAGCTTCTGATTCAGGGCCGTGCGGAACACTCCCGGCGCGATAGCATTCACGGTGACTCCGCGCAGACTCCACTCCACGGCCAGCGACCTGGTGAGCGCGCCAACGGCAGCCTTGCTCGCCGCGTACGCCGCCACCTCCGTCAGAGAGACAAACGTATTCAGCGAAGCAATGTTGATGATCCTGCCGTAGCCACGCTCCAGCATATGCCTGCCGAATATCTGGCACGAACGCAGCGTACCGGTCAGGTTCGTGTTCATGATGTCGTTCCAGGTCTCTTCGGAGACTGTCAACGTCGGCTCGCGCTTGATCTTGCCCGCGCAGTTGATGAGGATATCAACCTTGCCAAACGCCTTTACCGCACCTGCAAGCAGAGCTTCAAGCGAGGAGCGGTCGCTGACGTCAGAGGCCATGCGCAGCGCCTTACGGCCCTTCGACTCGATGACCTTTGCTGCCGCTTCTACGGTATCGATATGACGCGAGCTTGCGGCGACATCGGCCCCGGCCTCGGCCAGTCCGATCGCCATCGCCAATCCGATGCCTGATGTTCCTCCCACGACCACAGCGGACTTGCCGCTCAAATCAAAGATCGGATGTCCCATCACAATTTCTTCCTTCTTATCGCTGGATTCGCGCCGAGCCGCCACCGGCAAAGGCCCGCACCTGCTCTAAGGTTGCCATAGTCGTATCTCCAGGGAAGGCCGTCATCAGCGCGCCGTGCGCCCATCCCAGCTTAATCGCCTCCTCTGGAAGCTCTCCACTCAGCAGACCGAAGATAAACCCAGCGGCGAATCCATCGCCACCGCCCACGCGGTCCAGCACAGTTAACTCGCACACCGGAGCGTGAACCACCTGTCCATTCACCCACGCCACAGCACTCCATGTGTGCCGGTTCGTCGAGTGAACCTCACGCAGCGTGGTCGCCACAACCTTGATG
>WQYS01000429.1 GCA_009781125.1 Acidobacteriaceae bacterium
GACGATAGGGCCGTTGTCGGTCGCCGGGCCTGCCGTCGAATCGGTGTTATCGGCGGGCTTTTGCTGCTGCTGCGAGGTGTCCTGAGCAGGCTGAGAGCTGGATGGGGTCTGGCCGGAAAGCGAAGCGCACAGCCAAAGGCCGGAGGCCAGAAGCACCGATACGGGGAGCCGGAAAAGGTTCGACATAATAGGAACTTTACTCCGAATATGGACAAAGGAGAGCGCCCTCGATCACTTTACCTCTCCTTCGGAGCGGCATGGCCCGGTTTGGCGTTGCAGCCTGGCCCGCTCTACTTTCAGTAGACGGCAATTCCGGCAAGAAAGCTGCGCAGGCTGGTCTGGTTTCCTGTCCTGGCTGCAGAATCTGCTTTCTTCCGTCCTGCCACAAGCGACCGGGTGCCCCATCCTTCGCGTTTTTTGCGAAGGGTGGGAATGTATACAGCCCAACTTCCCTTGCTACAAGCGGAAAATATGGCTGGTTGAGCGTTTTACATTCCCACCCTTCATCCGCCCGTAAGATATGGGATGCCCTGTGGTTCTCCGCGGACGAAGGATGGAGCACCCGGACGGTATCGCCGCTCCGAATAACAAGGGAAAAGGCGTGAGCGGGCCACCTGAAAAAGGCGCCTTGCGTTGTGGCTCTACAATCACAGTATGGGCCGCATACATATTCTCTCCGACCACGTGGCCAATCAGATTGCCGCCGGCGAAGTCGTCGAGCGGCCCGCCTCCGTGGTCAAGGAGCTGCTGGAGAACTCGCTCGACGCCGGAGCCACCCGCATCCGCATCGAGATCGAGGGAGGCGGCAAGCGGCTGATCCGCATCATCGACAACGGCTGCGGCATGAGCCGCGACGACGCTCTGCTGGCCTTCGAGCGCCACGCCACCTCGAAGCTGCGCACCTCGGACGATCTGCTCGCCATCTCCACGCTCGGCTTCCGCGGCGAGGCGCTGCCGTCCATCGCCTCCGTCTCGCGCCTGACGCTGGAGACGCGCGACGCCGAGGACGAGACCGGTACGGTGATCGAGATCGCCGGAGGCAACATCCTCCGCGTCGAAGACGCTGGCCTCGCTGCCGGAACTACGATTACCATCCGCGACCTCTTCTTCAACATTCCGGCACGGCGCAAGTTCCTGCGCACGGAGCAGACCGAGCTATCGCACATCGCCGCGCTGGTCACGCACTACGCATTGGCGAATCCGACGCGGCATATGGAACTGCACTCAGCCACGCAGGCGTTGCTGGTCGCGCCTGCGGTCTCCGACACCGGAGACCGCCTCTTCCAGATCTTCGGCAAAGAAACGGCCAGCTACCTGTTGCCTGTCGCCGCCGAGCAGGACTTTGCGCGCGCCGGAATCCCCGAACCTCCACCGTGGAAGCGCGACGCCGACTACGAGCCGCCCGTACCGGGCTATCTGCGCCTCTCCGGCTTCGTCTCCAAGCCAGAGCTGCAAAAGCTCAACCGCAACTCGGTGTATATCTTCGTCAATCACCGCCTCATCCGCGACCGGCTCATCCTGCACGCGCTGACCGAGGCCTACAAGAACATCATCCCGCCGACCTCGTTTCCGGTGGTGCTGCTGTTTCTGGAGATGAGCCCCGAGGAGGTCGATGTCAACGTGCATCCGGCCAAGACCGAGGTGCGTTTTCGCCAGTCGGCCTTTGTGCATGACTTCGTGCGCGACTCGATCCGCGCGGCGCTGATGGAGGCGCGTCCGGCGGCCAGCTTCGTCACCGCGCTCGGACACGGTCCGCAGGGAGCCGCCAGCTCGCTGCTGCTCGACGTCAGCCCGCTCGCGGACGACTCCGGACAGCCGGTCTTCAGTCCCGGACGCGAAGCCGCGACGTTCGACTCGGACAGCTATGGCACTGTTCCACGTGGAACAATTAAGCCGTTCGGCGTAGAGGGCGAGACAACGCACTGGGACAAGGAGGCGATTGAGAACCGTCTGAAGGCCTACAGTCTTACCGCGCCAGTCGTACCGCCGTCGCCGGGCCGGTTTGCCTTTCCCGGACACGCAATTCCGGTCGGCTATGATGCTGAGGCGGACCCAGCCGCGCCCGAACAGGCCGACACGCTGCACGCGCTCTCGACGCTCAAGCCGCTGGGACAACTGCGCGACTCCTTCATTCTCGCCGTGAACGAAGAGGGACTTTGGATTATCGATCAGCACGTCGCTCACGAGCGCGTTCTCTTTGAGAAGATTCTGCGCGAGAGAAATACCGAGCAGGTGCAGAAACAGCGACTGCTGATGCCGCTGGTCGTGGACCTGCTTCCGGCGCAGATGCTTTCGTTTGCCGAGATCGCCGAAGAGCTTCAGCGAAACGGCTTCGAAGTAGAGCCGTTCGGTCCGCGCACGCTGGCGGTAAAGGCGGCTCCGGTGGGTCTCGAAGGGAAAGAGCTGGAGCAGATGTTGCAGGAGGTTCTGGAGTCTCCCGACCGCAATCAGCAGAACGAAAACGCCGAGGAGCGCCGCCGCCGCATTGCGGCTTCCATTGCCTGTCACGCAGCGATCAAGATCAACCAGCCGCTCGACGAGCAGAAGATCGCCTGGCTGCTCGGGGAGCTCAGTAAAACCGAGCATCCGACCGCCTGTCCGCACGGACGTCCCATTGCGCTTCGATATTCACACAAAGATATTCTGCGGGCGTTCCAGCGTATCTGACACGTGTATTTGGAGGTTTTGTGTTGGGCTTTCTCGAACCCTTTTTTGATTTCCCTCTGGAAGGCTTGCTTGAGCTTCTATCAGGACGCTTGTTCAAAGCCCTGTTTGGAAAACGAAAGCATCGGGACCACGCCGCTTCTAGGTAGGCCAAGCCTTTAGGCTTGGCGCTCTCAAATATCCCGCAAATTTGGGCCTTTAGGCCCTGGGGTATGCCTTCTTTGGCCGGGAAACGGCATACCCCAGGGGCTAAAGCCCCAGTTCTGTTGCAGCGCAGAGAAGCCAAGCCTAAAGGCTTGGCCTACCTAGAAGCGTGAAAAATATGAGCTGGACCGCAAGCACAGATTACAAAGGGATGGCACA
>WQYS01000430.1 GCA_009781125.1 Acidobacteriaceae bacterium
AATACTCTGTCCGCTACACCTCTGTGATATATGCACCTGCGTGTAAATGTCAAATAAATTCTCGTATTTGAGCATATGCTCACTCTGGAATGGCGTTTGAGTCAAAATTACTGACACAATGGCTTCAATGGATGTGCTTCTCCGCTATAACTTCAATGTTTTCTTGGGATACTCTTCGACACTGTGTCTCCAGAAGTTCACTGCATACGCATTTCAGAGCTCGGATATAGATATTGTGGTTCGGTTTTCTATTGTGAGCATATGCTCATATAAAACTAAATGCTTGCCAAAGAAAACAAGATAGTGTACGTCTAATAGATACACGTGGGCTAGGAATAATCCATGCTCTTGCGCGCTCTGAAGAGGCGCAGAATTCTCTTGAAGAGGATTCGTCATGAGCGGTGTGTTGTGCTGACGTGAACTAAGTAAGCAAGGAGTCAGTGATGGACCGACGGAAATTCATTCAACACTCGATGGCGGCAGCTGGGACGTCACTTCTCTCAACACAAAAACTCCGCGCGAACATGGACGGGGACATCAAGCCTGAATATATCCGGGAGAACATTCCAGCCTTCGAGATACCTGCTTACAGCGGCACGCGGTACGAAGATCGCGTGCCGGATACACTGGATCTCGCCGAACGGGCGCGACTAGGCGCTCACTGCATGACCTCTATCACCGACCCGCTGGCCGACCATGAGATCTTCTTTTATGTGGATCTCCATCGCAATCCGGCGGTTATGGTTCACGACTTTAACGACTGGTGCCGGAACGTAGAAGGCATGTATGAGGCGCTTCCTTTGATGCGCCTGGTCAGCGGCAGCGACGAAAACAGTCACGTCGATCAGGTATGGATGGAGGGCCTGCTCAAATCGATCGGACCGGACGGCCTGGTCTACTACCCTCTCGGCGGAACTGCCTGGGCGCGTCTGCGCCCTTCCTGGCAGGCGCCGATCTGGAGGGCTGATGGAACCACATCGGATGTTCAGGATAAGTCCGTCAGTCAGATTACCAATCCCAATCTGTGGCCGCGAGCCATGGCGGCGATGATGATCTACCACCTTCGCGACCGCAACCCGATGTGGAACGAAACCATCGAGCGAATGATCCAGGGAATGAGTGAACTGTTCTCCGATCAAGGCGATTATGGCTACTTTCCTGCCGGCGGATTCGAACTCAATGCGAGATTCCTGAAGAACACCAACGTCAACATGCAAGCCCGTCAGGTGACGCCGACCGGCTACTTGGCGCTCGATGGCGGAAATGGAAGAATGATTCAGGGCCTGGCTCAGTATTACCGGCTAAGCGGTTTTGAGCCAGCGCGAAGGCTGGCTAAAAAAATAGCCAACTTTATGAGGTTTCATACCGACACTTTTGATGAGAAAGGTTGTTTCCGCTTCTCCGCCGGAGAAAAGCTCACGGCGGAACACTGTGTCAATTACTCCCGCGCCAACGGTGGCAATCCGACTCTGGAGGAGATTCAAGCTCTGAGGCTGGGCGGACATTTTCACTCCCACGGGATCGTCGTGATCGGGTTGCTAGAGTATGCCACCGCCATCAACGACAAGGAACTGCTGGAGTGGTGCAAATCCAGCTATGAATGGATGAGAGCGCAAGGCAATTCTTTAACAGGGTTCTTTCCCGAGATCGTCGCTCTTCAATATCCAAGCTGTGAAGGCTGCGCGGTAGCTGATATGGTCGGCCTGGCCGCCAAATTGAGCAGCGCTGGAGTGGGAGACTATTGGGATGATCTCGATCGCTGGGTGCGCAATCAGTTTGCCGAGATGCAGTTGACGGACGGGCAATGGATTCCCGCGCTGGCCGATACGATGCCCAGGAAGCAGGTGGAGTTCAACGAGACGGCCGATGGAGTGGAGACAAGGAATGTGGGTGGATTCGCCGGGTGGGCCTCCGGCAACGAATGGACGCTGGGCGGCGGAATCATGCACTGCTGCACAGGAAGCGCCACGCGATCGATCTACTATGCCTGGGAGAATATTCTGCACGCAAGCGACGATGAGCTGCGGGTGAACCTGCTGCTCAACCGGGCATCGAACGGAGCGGACGTGTACAGCTTCATTCCCTATGAGGGCCGGGTCAGCGTTAAGATCAAGCAGCCTTTTGGCAAAGTTTTGCTTCGCGTACCGGAATGGGTAGAGAGTGGAAGCATCGCGGTAGTCGGCAAGATAAATGCAAAACCGCAGCAACTAAGATGGGAAGGTCGTTACGTCAACATCGGTGCAGTGAAGCCGGGAGATATGATCGACGTATCCTTTCCTATCGCCACGCGAACCGTCACAGAGACTGTGGGCACGATCCGTCTCACGATGGAGGTCAGGGGAAACACCGTTATCTCGGTGAGCCCTCGAGGGAAAATCGGTCCGCTTTACGATCGGACGCACTACAAAGCGTCTGCAGTGCCCTGGCGGACAGTCCAGCGTTACGTCGCTGACAAGGAAATCAGTTGGTAAGTACAGAGAGGATTCAAAGATGGCTGACGACAGAATGCTTGATCGGCGAACCTTTTTGACGCGTAGCGCCGCAGCCGGAGTAGCTTTGGGGATTGGTAAGGCAGTTGCAGCAGAGGACTCTCCAGCAAGTACGAGTGATGCGCGTCCGAACATCATCGTCTATCATTCGGACCAGTTTCGGGCCGACTTTGTTGGCGCCAACGGCCAAAACTACACGACCCGGACACCCAATCTTGATGCCATGGCCGCGCGTGGTACAAACTTCAGCGGAGCTGTCTCCAATCAGCCGCTGTGTTCGCCTTCGCGAGCCGTTCTGATGACGGGACGCTATGCAACTGAGACCGGGAGGTGGCGTAACTCGCAAACTACGGATTGGTCGCTGCCAACCCTGGCAAGTGAGTTTCGTAAGGCGGGGTACTCGGCAAACTATATCGGCAAGTGGCATTTGGCTCCCGGAGGTGTACGGGGATATGTGGAGCCAGAGCAACGTGGAGGATTCCTTGATCTATGGGAGGCATCAAACGAACTCGAAATAACGTCGCT
>WQYS01000431.1 GCA_009781125.1 Acidobacteriaceae bacterium
AAGAGCGCCAAAAAACCAACAATGAGAGGTAGAACTTTGGCAACGAAGAAAGCTGCAAAGAAGGCCCCTGCGAAGAAGGCAGCGGCAAAGAAAGCCACCAAGAAGGCCGTAAAGAAGGCCGCAAAGAAGGTCGTCAAGAAGGCCGCTAAGAAGGCTGCAAAGAAGTAACAACCTAAGGCAAGCAAAAAGGCCCGGCCTGCTCCTCGTGAGCATCCGGGCCTTTTTGCGTCTGCTGGCGAACCTTCAGGGCAACCTGCGCGGCGATAAAAAACGGACCTGATGAAAAATTCTCTGACAACGAGAGAAGTCTGATGAGTCCGCATCTCTCACATCATTTTCTCTTTCACGCTCAAACCCCTGTCATCCCGCAGCGAAGCAAAGGGATGACAAGGAGAGAAGAGGGCAGCGATGTGAGAAATGCAGGTTAGCGCGCGGTCCTGGCGAGGACTATTTCGATGCCTCCGACGAGAGTGCGCGGAGGCATGGGAACGCCAGCTATCTCCTGATAGCTGGTGCTGGTGAGGTTGGTGGCCTGCATGTAAGGGTGAAGGCGGCCACTCTGACGAACAACCGAAAGATCCCACGTGGCATAAGGATTCTGCTGGTAGCGCTGGGCGACGCCGATGCGCGAGCGGAGGAAGATGCCGCTGGTCCAGTGCTGGCGGGAAAGAGCGGAGAAGCCTTGAATCCATTGGAGGCTGGCGTTGTTGACCGGGTAGTTGAAGATGTATGCGGATTCGAGGCCGTTGAGGGCTTGTTGCGCGCCGGCGAGCAGCGACCACGAGGCGCGCAAAGATTGGCGGATGTTGGGGTGCCACTCGAAGGAGCTTTCGACGCCGGTGAAATGGAGGCTGGCGAGATTCGAGGCCTGGTAGGGCGCATTCGAGTCGGGGCGCGTGTAGTCGATGGCGTTGGTCTGCTGGGAGTAGAAGACGGTGGCCGAGGCGATGGTGCGGTCGTTGATATACCAGTCGAGTCCGCTCTCGTAGTTCCAGGCGGATTCGGGCTTGAGGCCGGGATTGGGGATATGTACGGGGTCGGCGTAGTAGAGGTCGACGTAGGTGGGGAGCCGAAAGCCGTAGCCGACGGCAGCGCGCAGCTTGAGAGCCGGACGGACGAAGTAGGCAGCGCCAATCTCGGGAGAGAAGACCGTGCGGCCTCCTGAGAATATCTCCTCGCGCAAGCCGACAGAGATGGAGCCGCGCTGGCTGGGACGAAGGTCTAGATTGAGATAGCCTGCGCCGCGGTTGCGTCCGTGCTGGCCGAGCGAGTTGCTCTGAATAGCGTCGGTGTTGGCTTCGAGGCCGTAGTAGAGGGTGGCGTTGCGGCGGAGGGTGTCGCGACAGCGGAGAGCGCCCTGCCAGGATTCGTCGATGTGCTGGTTCTTGTATAAGCCGGGATTGTCGCGGTAAAGGATGAAGATGTCGGAGTGGCGCCGGTAGGCGACGGCAGCGGAGGTGTGGGAGCCGAGTGCCTGCTGCAGCGAGGCAAACCAGCCCTTGGTGTGTTCGAAGGAGTTATAGGGACCGTAGAACTGGTCGGCTCCGTAGGGCCGGCTGAAGCCCGCAAGAAGAATGTCTGTATCGCCTAGCGGAGTAGTCATGCGGGTTTCGGAGCTGGCCGATGAGCTGGTGTAGTCGCGGTCGGGGATGAAGCCGTCGGAGTGCTCGCGTGAGCCCGCGATGACTTCGCTATAGCGGCGGCTGGCGTAGGTGGCAAGGACGGACTGCTCGTTCTGGCCGTAGCTTCCACCGCCGCTGCGGAGGCGCAGGGAGGTGGCGTCAGGCTTGAGGGTGATGAAGTCGACGACGCCACCGATGGCATCGGAGCCATACAGGGTCGAGCCTGCGCCGTGGAGCACGTCGATAGCGGAGATGGTGCTGAGGGGGACAGGAAGGTCGAGATTGAAGTGAGAGGTCTCGGCGTCGTTGATACGAAGGCCGTTGACGAGCACGAGGGTCTGCTCGAAGGATGCGCCGCGCACGGAGATGTCGGACTGGGTGCCAGCGCCGCCGCGCTGCTGGATGTCGACGGAGGAGTCGGCACGCAGATAATCGGTGATCTGCGGGAAGGAGAGAGGGTGCTCCTGCGCATCGAGCGCGACGATGGAGCGGGCGGACTCGCCTGCGGTGATGGGCGCGGCAGTGCCGAGAACGACAATGGCGGTCTGAACGGGCGGTATCTTGCCGGTGGAGGGCGTGGGCTGGGGTTGCTGGGGGGCAGCCGTACGGATGAAACAGAGACTGAAGACCACTACAGTGGCGAAAGTTTTCTTGCCTGCCATTAGGATTATTTTCGCAGATGGACAAGGCGAGGGCTTGTGTCTTGCCTCGCGAGTCATCCTGGCCGCCGCCCGGATTTACTTCTTATGGGAGGCGATCTCGGCCAGAACCTCCTGGCTGTGCGTCTGCGGGTTCACCTCAGACCAGACCTTCACGACCTTGCCGCCGGGATCGATGAGGAAGGTCTGCCTGCTGGCGTACTTCATGTCTCCGCGCGTCTGGATCGGAACTCCGTAGGCATCGATCACCGTGTGCTCCGGATCGGCGAGCAGCTTGAAGCTGAACGTATCCTTGGCGCACCAGGCCTTGTGGCTGGCGACCGTGTCGAGACTGACGCCGAGCACGACGGCGTTCATCGCGTCATAGGCCTCGATATCCCGCTGGAAGTTGTGGGCCTCGATGGTGCAACCAGTGGTCTGGTCCTTCGGGTAGAAGTACAGAACAACCCACTTGCCCTTGTAGTCTGAGAGGCTGACCGGCTTCGCGTCCTGCGACGGCAGAGTGAAGTTCGGAGCCACGGAGCCGGGTTGAACAGAATCCGCCGCCTTAGCCTTTGAACCTAACAGCCCCAGCATGGCGACGCCCGCCAGAATCCATACACCGTTGTGCATCATGACTCACCTCCTGAGAGTGAGATGACCGGCTGACGCATTAAGGCTCGTCAGGACCCGAACAGGAGACCGTAGAGAAGCGCAGCCAGGACAAACATGCTGATAAGTACATAAAGCCGGT
>WQYS01000432.1 GCA_009781125.1 Acidobacteriaceae bacterium
GCCGGAGATGACTCTATATCCAAACAGGCTGCAGAGCGCCCCGGTCGCCGGGCCCAGCGCAGGAACAGCCACACCGACGTGCATCAGCCTGAAACCAAGTTCACCGGGCGTCATCCCATTCATGCCAGGACGGCTCCCTTTTTCTCCAACTCCTGCTGGATGAGGGCAACCGTGGTCAGCTCGGGCACGCGCTGCGGGTCGAACTGCACGCCGTACTCGCCTTCAAGCGCCAGAATCGCTTGCAGGTGGCGGAAGGAGTCCCAGTTTTCGGCGGTGTCGATGCTGAGATCAGGCGTGACCTGTTCCGGGTCGATCTCCAAAACATCGGCCAGAATGTCACGAAGCGAGGACGGTACTTGGCTCATTCGATTTGTTTCCTTCCAGTGTGATCCACCCCGGACTGCTGAGAGTCGAGGCGGTCAGGTCAAATTCGTAACAGATTGAGTTGCTTACTTGCGGCGCGGCCTGCTGCGCAAAACCGTGGTCGGTGTAGAAGCTGGCGCAGGGAGCGTTCTTCTTGGTGGGAATGTACTCGCCGATGATTCGTTTGATGCGTTTTGCGCCGGCCTGCTTGGCATTTTCAGCGACGAAACTCAAAAGCGCTGTCTCTATGCCCCGGCCAATCACGCGGCAGGAGAGCAGAAACGAGTCGATGCGGCAGGCATCGCCTTCGTAGCGGGCCAGCACCAGCCCGACGACTCCGGCATCGCCGAAACGGTCGCGGACTCGCGCCACCCACGCCTGTCCGTTGGCGGCGAAGTCTTCGACCTCCGCCGCTGAATGGCGGCGCGTGGTGAGGTTGAACTGGTTAGTCTTGGCCAGAAGCTGAACGGCGCGCGCCAGCGGCGCTCGCAGCGCGCTCTCGAAGGTGCAGACGATGCCGAGCGACGCCAGAAACTCGTCGCGGCTGGCGGCGCTGGTCTCAAGCTGCGCCCGCTGCGCCTGGGCTTTGTACTCGTGGACGCGGTTGAGGTCGTCGTCGGTGACTACAGTGGCGTCGAAGAAGGACTCGCGAGAAAGTATCTCGACGAGCTTCCAAGGCTCGTTGACAGGAACCTCTACGACGGCCACCTCGGGCAGTTGACGCCGGATGGACTCGCACTCCACCGGGCTGTCGTCCACAAAGACAAAGGAGTCCAGGCCAAGCGAAAGCTCCTTGGCCAGCTCGCGGATCGACTGCGACTTTTCGTCCCAGCCGATCTTGAGGGCAACGAAGTTGTCCATGCCGAGCGCAAGGTCTGCCGCGCGTGTCTGAAATGCCTCGCGTACATCGGTCTCGTTATTCTTGGAGACCACCGCCAGCAGGATTCCCCGGGCCGAGAGCCGCTTGAGGTAGCGCTGATACTCAAGGTAGCTGTTGCCAGGAAAGGCGCTGCCGGCCACGATGCCTTCGGCTCCGTCTTCGCCGAGGATGCCTCCCCAGAACGTGTTGTCCAGATCAGTACAGAGCACCTTGCGTGGCGTGCGGTAGAGCGCCTGCAGCGAACGGATCAGGCCGTGTGCGTAGATGCTGAAAGCATCGGCGCTCACGGCCAGTCGCGAGGCGAGGAACATGCGCGCGTCGCGCCAGCGCGCCCGGCCATAACTCGCCGCCAGATGGTCTACGTCGAAGAAGATGCAGTCAGAGATGGTGCGGCAGAGACTTGCCAGTCGCTGATTGAGCCATTGCACCGCGTTGGAAAGGCTGAAGGGAAGGTTCGCGGCTCCGATCTCTCCTAGCGAGGAGAGGTCCGGGACAACGCAGCCCTGAAAGACGATGCGCGCCGCGCTGGTTCGGCGCAACGCTGTAAGCATCTGTGCCACGCGCGTAACGCACTGATCGATCTCCTGATGGACCTCGGCGTTCTTTCCGGTCGCGCACAGGTCCGGCAGATTGCCTGCAATCTCTTCCAGGTCGAGCAGGACTAACACCGCATCGGGGCCGAACTGAGCCAGCTCGCTTTGCGGGTTCATCAGCTCGTCGGCGTAGGAGCCGTATCCGCCGATGCGCAGGTCCAGAATAAAGTTCGCGAGCACGGCTTCGACCATGAGCGCAGGCTGAATCGGTTCGACCGTGACCGAGCGGACGACATAGGTCTTTAGGCGTTTGGCTCCGCACTGCACCTCGATGGCGTCGGCGATCCCGGTGAGCGCTGAGGAGCAGAACATCACATCGGCAGACTTGCCGCTGGCGAGAAGCGTGCGGCTCGCCTGGATAGCAGCATGAGCATCACGGCTGGCGGCAGCTTCTTTGAGAGTGCGTCGCGTCTCGTGACGTTCGGTTTCATTGAGCATCTGAATCTCCATCGCAGCAGTCCGCTACGCGGCTTTGGACGGACGCAGGATGATGCGGCCCGGCACGCCCATCACGGTCGCTCCCTCGGGAACGTTGGTGATGACCAGCGTGTTGGCGGCTATCTTGGCTCCATTCCCGATTTTTATTTTGCCGACGAGCGTGGCTCCGGTGCCGACGTAGACGTCGTCGCCAAGGACGGGAACGCCGGCGCGCCCCATGGCCGAGGCTCCGATGGTCACGCGGTGGGCGACGTCGCAGTTGCGGCCCAGCACCGCCGCGGGATTGATGTGAACTCCGCCAATATGCGCGATGTAGAGTCCCGGACCAATCGTGGCCTGTGAGTCGATATGCATCTCGAGGACGGCCTCGCAGTAGAGATTGGCGAAGAGATAGACGACCTTCAGTGGAATCCGAAGGATAGCCGTGGGAGGGTCCTTGTACAGCCAGCTGCCGAAGCGGTAGACCGCAATGGCCCAGACAGCAGGATTGAGCCAAAGCTGCTTTGTACTGGAACCCTTGGATTTGTACCGGGCAATATCTTCAGAGAATATCGACATTCGTTTAGATAAAATCAAATAAGTATAAGAGATAAATCAGCGTATCAGTAGATACGATCCTATCAGACGATTCGGCGCGGCGGAACGCGGAAACTCTGAGGTCTTATGACATACGTAATAATTTGATGCCATCCAGAGCTGCAAAAATATGCATACTTTACCAGACATGGTAAAA
>WQYS01000433.1 GCA_009781125.1 Acidobacteriaceae bacterium
CCCCGCGACTCCCCACGGTTTCAAGGAGATACATCATGGCAGACTCCACCCTCAACGGCAACCTCGGCTCCACCTCGCTCCGCCTCAAGACCGGCCTGGCCGAGATGCTCAAAGGCGGAGTCATCATGGATGTCATGAACGTCGAGCAGGCGCGCATCGCCGAAGAGTCCGGAGCCACCTCGGTGATGGCGCTCGAACGGGTTCCGGCCATGATCCGCGCAGAAGGCGGCGTAGCCCGCATGGCGAACCCGAAGCTCATCAAGAGCATCATCGAGGCGGTCTCGATTCCCGTCATGGCCAAGGCTCGCATCGGCCACTTCGCCGAGGCGCAGGTGCTGCAGGAGCTGGGCGTGGACTTCATCGACGAGAGCGAAGTGCTCACCCCCGCCGACGAGACTCACCACATCGACAAGCACGCCTTCACCACGCCGTTTGTCTGCGGCGCGCGCAACCTGGGCGAGGCTCTGCGGCGCATCGCCGAGGGCGCGGCCATGATCCGCACCAAGGGCGAGGCGGGCACAGGAGACGTAGTTCACGCAGTACAGCACATGCGCCAGATCGTGCGCGAGATGCGCGCCCTCACCGTGCTCGACGAGGCGGAGCTCTACAATGCCGCCAAGGTGCATCAGGCTCCGTATGAGCTGGTGCGCATGGTGGCGAAGGCGGGCAAGCTGCCCGTTCCCAACTTCTCCGCAGGCGGCATCGCAACGCCAGCAGATGCGGCTCTGATGATGCAACTCGGCGCAGAAGCCATCTTTGTCGGCTCAGGCATCTTCATGAAGGAGCGCGCCACGCCGCTCGACGTAGAAAACAACGCCGCCGAGCGCGCCGAAGCCGTCTCCCGCGCCAAGGCCATCGTCATAGCAACGACTCACTACAACGACCCCAAGATCGTAGCCGAAGCCAGCGAGCAGGTCACCGGAACCATGAAGGGCCTGGCCGCAGCCGCGCTGGAAGAGTCCGAACTTCTGCAAACACGCGGCTGGTAAGTATTGCGCAACGGTAATGTTGTTTGGTTGATTTCGACTCCGAAACAATCGTTGTGCGTCCAAGATTGCCGGGGCTGGAACCCCGGCATTTCAGGATTCGCTTATTTGAACAGGCAGAGGCTTATCTCAGTCCAGCGGCTTTGCGAGAACCCATATCCCAGGTTCAGTTTGGTGAAGCTTAAGTCCAGCGCCGATAAGTGATATGCCTTTCTTTTCACCGAATGCGCTTGAATCGACATCGGGACGGTGCAAGACCCAGACGCTCTGTGAACGAGTGATCGGAGCGCCAGCAAGCAGGACAAACTCACGCCCGCTTTCCTCAAAAGAGATTCTGTTTCCTCTTACTTGGGCTTCAGTCGCCCCCTGCATTTGAGAGCTTGAAAAGAGATAAATACCACGTTCCGGAATAACGATAAAAGCCGCCTCATCTGGTTCGCTTTGTTGTACACGCGCACCGATGTCAAAGATGACTTTGTTGTCTTCTAAAAGGACTGCAGAGAGAATCCGTAGTTCGTTGAGCTCAGGCTCCATTTTGTCTACTTCGGGAAACGATGGCAGATGGTCAAGCCATGTTCCCTTAATCGTGAGAGTCGGCAGGCCGGCATTCTCAATCGTGCGGGTATCGCCAGGCTCAAACCAGAACTGCCGCTCGGGCTGATCTTTGAGGCTCTCTTCCAGGTTTTTTGTGGACCCTGGCGGCCATGAACCAACACGCACTCCGAGTTCGACGCGGTTGTCCTTATGGGAGATCAAGCGGACTATATAACCGTAAAGATTCTCTCCCGCGCGTCCTTCTCTTCCGCAAATCTGCCAACCCTTGTCTACGGTCGAGAGAGGACAATCTCTCGAACTTTTTTCGTTGGCGCCGGTAACATTCAGCAGCACAACCGTACCGCTGGTATTGGCGCGGGCCTTAACAACTGCAAGGCTTGATGCAAGGAAGACGACACCTACAATAAGTGATGCAAAAGCAAGGCGTGGAATCCTCATAGCTGACATTCCTTTCTTCCACCATGTAATAAGGTGGGTCTGTGGTCTTGTCCAGACGAGTGAAGGGACCGGTTCAGAAAGTTCGAGGCTGGCGATACGGCGCAGTTCAACGCCGATACCGAGATAATCCCGGAGCTTCGCCTGGCAATCCGGACAGTTGCCAATATGCCCTGCCATTGATGACGGTATAGTTTTGCCATCGCATAGCGCGGAAACGTACTCAGATGCATCAATGCAGTTCATTGCGGCCTCCCGTTGCGTTGCGTGTTGTGCCAAACCGAGCGAAGAGCCTCTCGCGCCGCATAAAGCCGAGACCTCACCGTTCCGATTGGGATATTGAGGCTTGCGGATAGCTCCGAATACGATTGACCTTCGACCTCCCGCAGCCAGAGAATCGTCTGTTCGTCGATGTCAAGACGATCGAGTGCTTCGGACAGCATCGAGTTGGTCTCAACACAATCAGAAACTCTCGGTTCATGATTGAGTTCGTCCGTAGATCTCTGTTTTCGTTTCCAGCTTATGGCCAGGTTCCGTGCTGTGCCGAACAGGTACGCGCGAAGGGTTCCCCGCTCAGGGTCGAATCCCTGCGGACGCCGCCAAATCTGTATATAGGTCTCTTGCATGACATCCTCTGCGGCCTGTTCGTTGCCGAGCAGGTGTTTGAGGAACAAGTGCAGTCTGGGCGCGCTCGCTCGATACCATTCGTCAAAGTCATCCGTGTCGCCTGAAGTGATCTGCTTACAAAAATCCCGATCGTCGAACAATTGCCTCTCCATCTTTTACTTCGCTTCCAATCTACAAAAAGTTCGGGACAGGAGAAGTTTATTCTCGATGCAATTCAAGTTTTCACAGCAGTCCTTCACTCCTGCTATTCTTAAATTAGGAAAATCTACTGCAAATTACGCAGAAAAATCAAAGATTTAACTCTTTTCTCGATGAAAAAACTCGCACAAAAAATTGTGGCGAAGGAGCCGACGCTTATCATCGGCGTCCTTGCCCTTCAGGGAGCCTATGATGC
>WQYS01000434.1 GCA_009781125.1 Acidobacteriaceae bacterium
GGCTCGGCGACCGCTACAACGTGCCGATCTCTGGCGGCGACACGTCGGAGTCACCCTCGGACCTCATCCTTGCCGATATTGTTTTGATCGGCTCGGCCCCGCGCTGTGCTGCGCTGCGACGCTCCGGAGCGCACGCAGGCGACGCCCTCTACGTCACTGGAGCGCTAGGTGGAGCCTCAGCCGAGCTGGCCGCAGTCCTAGCCCGCAGCGAGCCGCCAGCGACCGCTCCTGAAGCCTCTGAATTACATCCGCATCTGTTTCCCGAGCCGCGTCTTGGCGTTGGCCACGCTCTTCTGCGGCGGAAGCTGGCCACCTCAGCCATCGACATCAGCGACGGCCTATCGACGGACCTCACGCATCTTTGCCAGGCCTCCAATGTCCGCGCCGAGATCGAGCAGGCGGCAATTCCCCTTCATCCGCTGGCAAAGAGGCTTACTACAGCCGCAGCGCTCAAGGCGGCTCTTCACGGCGGCGAAGACTACGAGCTGCTCTTCTCCGCTCCGCCCGGAGCGCGCGTGCCGCATACAGTCGGCGAGGTGAAGCTGACCAGAATCGGCACGCTCCTGCCGCCGGATGCAAAAAAGCCGCGCATCACGTTCGTAACTACGAACGTCTCAAGGAAATCTCTCCGACCCGGAGGATGGGAGCACTTCTCCGACTCGACGAAACCCGCCGACTGACCTTTACTGCGCTTTGAAGTTCTTCTTGAGCTGCTGCCAGCAGGTGTAGTACTCGTGCTGCAGCGAGGCCGTCTCCAGGGCGAACCTCGTCGGACGGCAGACGAAGCGCGTCTCAAACATAAACGCCAGCGTGTCCTCGATTTTCACAGGTTTCAGCTCCGCGCTGGAGGCGCGCTCCCAGGTCTCGGCGTCGGGACCGTGGCCGCTCATGCAGTTGTGCAGGCTTGCTCCGCCGGGGACAAACCCCTCTGCCTTGGCGTCGTACTCGCCTTTGATAAGGCCCATGAACTCGTTCATGAAGTTGCGATGAAACCACGGCGGACGGAAGGTGTGCTCGGCCACTATCCATCGCGGCGGAAAGAGCACGAAATCCACGTTTGCCGTTCCCGCCAGTTCGCTCGGCGAGGTCAGCGCGGTAAAGATGCTCGGGTCGGGGTGGTCGAAGCTGACCGTATTGATACAGTTGAAGCGTGCCAGATCATATTTGTACGGAGCATAGTTTCCGTGCCACGCGACCACGTCCAGCGGGGAGTGGTCAAACTCCGTAGCCCAGAGATTGCCGCCAAATTTGGCGACCACCTGAAAGCTGCCCTGGTCGCGGTCCTCGAAGGCGGCGTGCGGAGTGAGAAAGTCGCGCGAGTTAGCCAGTCCGTTCGCGCCGATAGGACCGAGCTCCGGCAGACGCAGCGGCTGGCCGTAGTTTTCGAGCACGTATCCACGAGCTTGCGCCTCGCCTAAAGCTACGCGAAACTTGATCCCTCGTGGGACGACGGCAATCTCGCCCGGCGCAAGATCGAGTATCCCCAATTCGGTGTGCAGCGCCAGGCGTCCAAGCTGCGGGACTAGAAGCAACTCGCCGTCGGCGGTGTAGAAGAAGCGGTCGCTCATGCTGCGGTTAGCGGTGTAGATGTGAATCGCCACGCCCGAGTGCATCGACGCGTCGCCGTTGCCTGCCATCGTCACCAGGCCATCGATAAAATCAGCAGCCTGTTCGGGGAGCGGAAGCGGGTCCCAGCGAAGCTGGTTGGGGGGAGTCTCGACCTCGTTAAATGGGGTGGACCGAATCCGTCCGTTGTCGATGCGTTCGTAAGGCCGGTGCATCACCGACGGACGAATGCGATACGTCCAGGTGCGGCGATTGAGCAGGCGCGGCGCAGTGAATGGGCTTCCGCTGAGCTGTTCGGTATAGAGGCCAAGGCGTGATTTCTGCGGAGCGTTCTGGCCAATGGGAAGCGCTCCGGCGACGGCTTCGGTGGCGAACTCATTGCCGAAGCCCGTAAAGTATTGGCGATCAGGCATGGGCACTCTCCAAGGTTTAGGATGTTCCCAATCGGCCCTGAGAATATGGGGGTATGCCATAATCAGAACTATCTTCGACTTTTAGCCGCAGGCCATTCGGATCGGGCCATTCGGGTCGTAGGAACAGGGACTTAATGCAGGGAAACGCAGCCTTCATGGAGCAGGCCATCGCGCTGGCGACCGCGAACGCCGTCACCGGCGCGGGCGGACCCTTTGGCGCTGTCATTGTGCGTGACGGCAAGGTGATCGCCACCGGCGTCAACTGCGTGACGGCGACGAACGATCCGACGGCGCACGCCGAGGTGATGGCAATCCGCAAGGCATGTGCCGCTCTGCAGAGCTTCTCGCTGAAGGGTTGCGCGATCTACGCCAGTTGCGAACCCTGTCCCATGTGTCTGGCGGCGATCTACTGGGCGCACTGCGATGCCATCTTCTACGGAGGAACCTCGGAAGACGCAGCCTGTGCAGGCTTCGATGATGCCCGCCTCTATAGTGAGGCGAGCCTGCCGGTAGCCGAGCGCGCCATTCCAACCATTAACATGCTCCGCGACAAAGCCCTCGCCAGCTTCGATGCCTGGCGATCCTCTGCCCACCGGATTGAATACTAGACAGGACTAAAGCTCATGGCGACAAAGAAACAGACAGCTTCCCCCCTCATAAAGAATCAGACTGCAGACAGCCGCGTACTGAAGGTGGCGCTAGCCGGATTTGGAACCGTTGGCAGCTCGGTGGCAAAGGTGCTCGAGTCGGCGAAGTTTCCCGGACTGCAACTGACGCACATCTTCAACCGCAACGTTGCGCGCAAGCGGACCTCGGAGGCGGCAAAGGTGGTTCCGGCCTCGGTCGTCTGGACCGAGAACATCGACGACGTGCTGGAGTCGGACGTAGATGTAGTGGTCGAGCTGATGGGCGGCCTCGACCCCGCCGAGGGCTGGATTCGCAAGGCTCTCAGCGCGGGCAAGTCGGTGGTGACGGCCAACAAGCAGCTCATTGCGTACAAGGGA
>WQYS01000435.1 GCA_009781125.1 Acidobacteriaceae bacterium
CCACGCCAGCGCCCTGCCATACTGCTTCATGGCTGCGCTGGGTTCGGCGATCGGCGGACTGGTGCCGTTTTACCTGGGGCGCGCCGGAGGCGAGCTCTTCCTGATGAAGCGAGTCAACCGCCAACGCTACGAGCAGCTTCGCGACCGCTTCGAGAGCCAGGAGTTCTTCGCAATTCTGGTCCCCTCCTTTCTGCCGCCGCCAATGCCGGTCAAACTCTTCCTGTTCGCCGCCGGCGTCTTCGAGATGAAGACGATCTGGTTTTTTATCGCGGTCTTCACCGGCAAGTTTGTCCGATTCCTGATCTGGGCGCTCATCACCATCTTCTACGGGCCTGCGATCGTCCACGAGATCTACGCACACCCCGGATATGTCCTTGCCGTCATTGGAATCATCCTTGGGCTTGTCATCTTTTATGCTGTTCGCAAGCTGAGGGGCCGCCGCGATTCGGAGTCTCCCGCGGAAGATAGGACACCTGACAATTAGCTGTTTTTCTTTGCACGCCAGCCATAACTCCTGATACAAACAGGAGTGTCCCTCTCTGAGCCAAATTCTCCCGTGATTACAGCCGACGGGCTGACGATTCGCTTTGGCGACTTCACCGCCGTCGACCACGTGAGCTTCGCCATCAACAAAGGAGAGCTGTTCGGCTTTCTCGGGCCCAACGGTTCGGGCAAGACCACGATCATCAAAACTCTGTGCGGCCTGCTCTCTCCCAGCGAAGGCACGGGCACCATTCTGGGGATGGATATCCGCCGCGAGGCTGCCGAGATCAAGCGGCATGTGGGGTATATGTCGCAGAAGTTCGGCCTGTACGAGGACCTCACCGTCGAAGAGAATATGAACTTCTACGCAGGCGTCTACGGCATCAAGGGCGAACAGGCCGCCGCGCGCAGAAAAGAGGTTCTGGCGCTGACCGCGCTTGAGCCCTACATGCACCGCCGCGTAAGCGCGCTCTCAGGAGGCTGGAAGCAGCGGCTGGCGCTGGGATGCGCCATTCTGCACTCGCCTGAGGTCGTCTTTCTGGACGAGCCAACGGCAGGGATCGATCCAGTGGCGCGGCGCTCGTTGTGGGACCTGTTCTTTCAGTTGTCCGGCGAGGGCGTGACCTTCTTCGTCACCACGCATTACATGGACGAGGCCGAGCGCTGTGGCCGCGTCGGTTACATCTACCTGTCGAAGCTGGCTGCGCTGGGTTCGCTCGCCGAGGTGCAGCAGATGCCCGAGGCCAGTCCCGAAGGAACTCGCCGCATCCAGATCGAGGCCGAAGGTGCGACCACGATACTGGCTCCGCTGCGCCAGATCGAAGGCGTTCACGAGGCCACCATCTTTGGCCGGTCCATTCATGCGCTGGTCGACGCGGAGTGCGTTGAAATCATCCATCAAAAATTCCCCGACGTGAAGATCGAAACCATCGATCCTTCGCTCGAAGACGTTTTCGTCACCCTGACCTACAAGATGATGAGGGCATCGCAATGAAGACGGTGTCAATCAAAGACCTCTTCTTCGGACTCGGCCCGGTCTGCCGCAAGGAGTTTACGCACATTCGGCGCGACAAAGGAACGCTGTTCTTTGCCCTGGCGCTGCCGCTGATCCAGTTGTTCCTGTTTGGTTATGCAGTAGACACGAACATACGGCAGATTCCCACGGTGGTGCTGGACGAGTCGCGCACGCAGGCCAGCCGCGAGTTTGTAGACAAGCTGGCCGCCTCCGATGTCTTTCGCATCCAGAAGACGGCTGCGTCGATCGACGAGTTGTATGCGGACATGCGCGCAGGTAGAGCGCGGGTCGGCATCAGAATTCCGTTCGACTATGCGCGGCAGCTTCAGAGCGGCGCGAAGGCGACCGTGCTGGTGCTTGTCGATGGCTCCGACGCCAACCTGGCCGGACAAGCCGTAAGCACCTCTACCGGAGTCGCGATGGCATTGTCGCTGGAGCAGCTTTTAGGCGAGCAGCCGATGCCGATCGAGGTAAGGCCGTCGGTGCTCTACAACCCGGCCACGCGCGCGGCGAATTTTTTTGTGCCTGGACTGATCGCCGTTCTGCTGCAGATGATGGTGATTCTTATGATCGCCCTGAGCCTGGTGCGCGAGCGCGAGCGCGGCACGCTGGAGCAGTTGACCATGACGCCGGTCGCGCCGCTGGGACTGATGACCGGCAAGATGATTCCCTACGGCGTGCTGGCCTTCGCCGAGCTGTGCGTGATTCTGACGGTCATGCGCGTCATCTTTCAGGTGCCGGTGCATGGCAACGTGCTGTTGCTGCTGCTCATGTCGCTTCCCTTCCTGCTGACCGTGCTGGGGCTGGGGCTGATGATCTCCAGCCGCGCCAAGACGCAGGCCGAGGCGTTTCAACTGGCCGTGGCCACGGTACTGCCGTCGGTCTTTCTCTCCGGATACATCTTCCTGCTGGAGACCATGCCGCCGTTCTTCCGCGCCATCAGCATGATCGTTCCGGCGACCTACTTCATCAAGATTCTTCGCGGCATCATCCTGCGCAACGCAGGATTCTGGGACCTGTGGCCGAACGCACTGGTGCTCACACTGATGGGCTGTGCTGCCGTGCTTGTGGCCGCGCGGCTCTTCGTCAAGCAGAGCAAAGGCTGAGTTCTGCCAGCCACGAAAGCCCGGGTGCCCCATCCTGAGCGTAGCGAAGGGTGGGAATGTAAACTGCTCGACTCGCCACTGTTTGAGATTAGAAACCGGTTGATTGAAGATCATGCATTCCCACCCTTCGCTACGCTCAGGATGGGGCACCCGAACATTTATGCTGATACGGATTACGCATCCAGCAGCGAGTCGATAAACGAGTTGCTGTCGAAGGGAATAATGTCTTCGATCTTCTCGCCGATTCCGGCGTAGACGACGGGCAGCTTCAGCTCCGTCGCAATGGCCAGCACGATGCCGCCCTTGGCCGTGCCGTCGAGCTTGGTGAGAATGATTCCCGTGACGCGCGCCGCCTCGGTGA
>WQYS01000436.1 GCA_009781125.1 Acidobacteriaceae bacterium
CAGCAGAAGGGCTCTGCCTCTGCCGGCGAAGTGGCCAGCGCGGAACACCGGTTGCAGGTAGCCAAGGCTGCGGTCGAGAACCTCACCAAACGGCAGACACAGCCGTTCAGTCCGCAGGAGCTGACAAAGGCCCGGGCGCAGCTCTCCGATGCCAGGGCTGCCGAGGCCGCGGCGCAGGCGGCTTACGAGGCGGCCAACATTCGCTCGCCGCTGGCCGGAACCGTATATTCGATCCCGGTCTCTGCCTTCGATTTTGTGCCTATTGGCGAAGCCTTGCTGAGCCTCGCCGACCTTAACCACCTCCGGGTACGCGCCTATTTCGACGAGCCGGAGATCGGCAAGCTCGCCGTCGGGCAGGCGGTAAAGATCGAGTGGGACGCCAGGCCGGGCCAGGTATGGCATGGCCACGTCAGCCAGGTTCCCACCACCGTCATCACTTACGGAACCCGCAATGTAGGCGAGTGCCTCATTACGGTAGACGATGCTCACGAAGACCTTCTGCCCAATACGAATGTAACCGTCACGGTTACGGTAGCGCAGCGCTTCAACGCTCTGGGCGTGCCCCGGGAGGCGCTGCACACCGAGGGCATGAACGACTTTGTATTCAGAGTTATCAATGGCAGGCTGGTGCGGACGCCGGTCCGTGTCGGCACCATCAATCTGACCCGGGTCGAGATTCTGGACGGGCTGACGGAAAAAGATACGGTCGCGCTTCAGGCCACGACCAATCGTGATCTCACCAACGGCCTCGCGGTCAAGGCTGTCCAATAGCTATGGAATCTCAGGGCAACTGCATCTGGAGTTTTTGCTTCCAGGTAGGCCAAGCCTCGGTAGTCCGAGGCTTGGCCTACCTGGAAGCAACGACTTTAAATGTGATTGCCGCGATCATTCTGGTCCTGCTCACAGGAACTCTTTTTGCGGGAGAGCGTCTTTGGGCCGCGCCTTCGGCAGAGCTGCTTTTGCGGCAGGGACGGGTAGACGAGGCCGGAGCCGTTCTGAATCAGGAATCCAGCGATTCCAATAAGCACCTGCTGCTGTGCCGTGTCTTCTATGCGCAGGACATGGCCGAGGCCGCGGTGCGCGAGTGCGAGGCCGCCGCAGCCAGGGATGCGAACAATAGCGACCTCCAGATGTGGCTGGGACGCGCCTACGGCATGGAGGCCATGCAGGCGAATCCGCTGAGTGCGTTTGCCGATGCCAGAAAGGTTCGCACGGCGTTCGAGCGGAGCGTGCAACTGAACCCATCCAACGCGGCGGCGATGAGCGCTCTGGGACAGTTTTATGTGCAGGCTCCCGCGATTGTCGGCGGCGGAGTAGACAAAGCTCAGGCGCTGGCTCCGAAGCTGCTGGTGCTGTCGGCGGCGAAGGGACACCGCCTGCTGGGCCTGATCGCCGAGAAGAAGAACGACGTATCCCATGCCGAAACAGAGTACAGAAGCGCCGTGGCTGCCGGAGGCGCTCCGGAGGCATGGATTGACCTTGCGTACTTCTATCAGCGGCACGGCCAGACGGACAAGGCGGCGGCAGCGCTGGACTCCTGCATAAAGGCAGATCAGGCAAAGAGCGCGGCGCTGGTGGATGCGGCGGCCATTCTGACCCAGATGCGCCGCTCGCCGGATCTGGCCGAGCGTCTGCTCAGAGAGTATCTGGCTTCGGGAGCAAAGTCCGAAGACGCTCCGGCGTTCAAGGTTCATATCCAGCTTGGGAACCTGCTCGATGGACGAGGTGACCGGGCAGGGGCGCGTCAAGAGTACGCAGCCGCGCTCGCCCTGGCGTCAAAGTATGTTCCTGCCCGCAAAGCGCTCGCAGGAATGTAATAGTAGTGATGGAATAGTAGAACAGATATGCTCATACGCCGATCTCGCCGAAGCCGCTCAACACGAATGCTCTGCTGGCTGCTGTTTGCAGCGTGCGTCGCCGTGGCGGGAGGTTCTGCTTCAGCGCAGATCTCTTTTACGGCCGCAGTCGATCTGGCGCTCACGAACAGTCCTCGAGTGAAGATGGCGGAGGCCGATGCCAGCAAAGCACTGGCTGCGCTGGAGCAGGCCAGGGATGTCTACATTCCGAACCTGACGGGCGGCTCCAGCTTGGGGTACTCCTACGGATTTCCCGTGGGACAGCCTTCGGTCTTCAACTTTCAGACGCAGTCTCTGCTTCTAAATTTCTCGCAGCGGGACTACATCCGCGCGGCGCGGTCGGCTCTGGACGCGGCCAATCTTGCGCTGCACGATGTTCGCCAGGCGGTGGCTGAGGATGCCGCCGTCACGTATCTGACGCTGGACCGCGATCAGCAGCGCGTCTCTGCTCTGCGCGATCAGGCAGGCTACGCAGCGCGGCTGGTGGCGATCGTCGAGGACCGGCTGGACGCAGGCCAGAGTACGAAGATCGAGTTGACGGCCGCGCAGCTATCGGCGGCGCGGATTCGTGTTGCTCAGTTGAACGCCGAGGACGATCAGGCAGCCGCTCAGCTCCATCTGTCGCAACTGACGGAACTGCCTGCCGGCGGCCTTCGGACAATTCCAGAAAGCATTCCGGCGATTACGGCAAAATCAGAGCAAAACGCGCCGGCGGAGTTCCAGTGGAGTCCGGCAGTCGAGTCCGCCTACGCGAACGCAAAGTCAAAGCAGTTGATCGCGCGCGGCGATGGCAAATATGAACTCCGTCCGCAGATTTATTTCGCGGCGCAGTACAACCGCTACGCGGAGTTCAACAACTACCCTAACTACTATCTGCACTTCCAGCACAACAACGCCGGAGTCGGAGTTGAGATAACTCTGCCGGTCTTCGACATCGCTCACCGCGCCAGGGCGCGCGAGTCTGCCGCCGAAGCCGCGCGCGCGCAGCATCAGGCCGACAATCTGCGCGACCAGTTCATCGAGACGCAACAAAAGGCGCGGCGCGCAACCGAAGAGCTCCGGGCGCGAGCCGACGTTGCCGAACTCGATCAGAAGCTGGCCG
>WQYS01000437.1 GCA_009781125.1 Acidobacteriaceae bacterium
GCTCACCGTGCTCACCTCGACGGTTTCGGTAACGGCACCTGCTGCCAGCACTACATCAGCCTGTATGTTCTGACCGGCGGATACAACAACACCGGTACGCACTTCCTTTTTGAATCCCTCCGCTGCGACGGTGATGGTGTAGGTGTCCGGCTGCAAGCTGGGTATGAGCCAGTTTCCATCCGCGCCGGTGGTGACGCTGGTCGTAAACTTGGTGGCCGCCGCAACGGCTGTCACTTTGGCTCCGACAACCTTCGCGCCAGTCGCGTCGTTGACCGCGCCCGAAAGAGCACCCAGATAGCGCTGCGCCAACACGACAGTCGGTAACATGCTGCAGGCTACGAGCAGCAACACCACTGCTGTTATGTGGCGAAGATTCTCCGCCACCAATCTTAGATACGAGTCTTGCGATGTATATGCCACTTCTTGGTCCTCCTGAAGTTTCAAATTCACAAACTATTTTGAGTGAACGAACATTTTGTACGCCGTCGGAGAATCTACTGTCAAGCAAAAAAAACATATTGAGCATATGCTCACACAAAAGATAGAATATTGTTTAATAAGCGTCTCTGGTATGACGTTCGTGAATTGAAACCGTTGCACACATCCAGGAGGGATATCAGGAACGTACTTCCTACCATAACTCCAGTGTTTTCATGCCGATTACTGGTGTGTCTCCAGGAATTCATCGACAACCGCTCGCTTCCGGGCAAATCTTCATATTTGTGGCTCACTTGATATATAATCGGCCCCATGCGAAAAGCTCTTTGGATTTTTCCCCTCCTGTTGTCAAGTGTGGTTTTTGCGGCTGGGCCGTCGTTTCACCATACAACGGTAAGCAATATTGAACCGCGTCGAGATACGAAGGGGCAGATTATCGACGCGCATGACGGCTGCTTGATGTTTTTTCAGGGACGCTATTATCTGTACGGAACTGCCTACGGCAAGAGTGCCGGATTCGGCATCAACAATCGGTTTCGCGTCTATAGCTCGGCTGACCTCGAACATTGGGTTTTTGAAGGCGAGTTACTCAAAGCGCCTCCAGATGGCGTCTATTATCGTCCTTATGTCGCCTATAACCCGAAGACTGCGAAGTATGTTGTCTGGTATAACTGGCTTCCCAAATTAGGGGATGGGAAGGTAGGAGTCGCCGAAAGCGACACGCCGACCGGACCGTTCACGATTATCGCCCCAGCCGCGCACGTGGCGGGAGCGGCTGAATCACCGGGCGATGGCAGCCTTTTCGTAGACAACGACGGTTCAGGCTATTTCATTTACGCCACAGTCAAGTCGCATCATGCCATTCGCATTGATCGCCTTACGCCCGATTTCCACGATTCTACCGGCGAAGGTAGCCCGGTGTTGGGCACCGGCTCAGAGGCCCCGGCAATGTTTCGGAATGGCAGCCGTTATTATGTGCTCTTCGATACAACCTGCTGCTTCGGCCCAAAAGGAAGCGGCGCGCGCGTTTTTGTGGCTTCGAGTCCGCTGGGCCCATATACGGAGAAGGCAAACATCAATCGCGGGTCTGATGGTGAACCGATTGTTCCTGCTCAGCAAACTTTCGTTGCTGCGCTGCCCACGCCTTCCGGCACAGCCTACATTTGGATGGGCGACCGCTGGGGCAGTCGTCCTGACGGCATCAAAGGGCACGATTTTCAGTTCTGGAGCGCCCCGCTGCGGTTTCTTGACGATGGAAGCATAGTGCCGATCCGTAACGATGCAGCCTGGTCTCTCTCTATTGAACGGGGAAGAGCGTCGCGTCCGCCGAAGCAACCTTATATGTGGCCTTTGGCAAAAGATTCCCGAAGCCCCGAGAAAGATCATTGCAGCGGCCAGCCTCTTGGGCCGGAACCACGATAGTCTCACAAGGCCGGACTCCAAAGATAACTTATACTGTTATTTATCCCTGCTCGATAGCGGCTACGGCATATGGATTCTCTCTGAAGACAGACAAGGGAAACGGAGTTCACATGGACAGCGATCACAAGCGACTGCTAATAAAGGCATCACGCCTCTACTACGAGCAGGACATGACGCAAGCGGAGATCGGCAAACAGCTTCGCCTTTCGCGCCAGAAGGTGCAGCGAATTTTGGACGAAGCCCGGGAAGAGGGAGTCGTCAATATCACGATCCATCCGATCATGGAGGTCTTCACTGATCTCGAAAACGCACTAGAGAGTCGCTTCGGGCTTTCCGAGGCCCTGGTGCTTGAGACCAGTGGCCCTGATGACCAGAACACTATCGCGCGCGAGGTTGGAGTTGTGGCGGCAGAATATCTGACGCGCCTCATTCGACCCAACGACAAGATCGTGATGAGCTGGGGCAATTCGTTGCTGGGCATGGTGAATGCGCTGACGGCCAGATCCCATGCTCCGCAGCGAAACCTCGCTATGATTCAAGGGCTTGGCAGTCTTGGAAATCCGAATGCAGCCATCCATGGCGCTGAACTGGTTCGGCGCGCCGCCCGAGCGCTGGGCGCTCAGCCTGTCTTGTTTCCAGCGCCAGCGATTGCAGCGACCGAGACGTTGCGGGACGCAATCTACGCCGATCCGTATGTGACACACACCTTGGATATGGCACGCTCCGCCGATCTTGCATTTGTAGGAATCGGGTCTGTCGATAGCGATGCTATTGCTGTTCCCGATCTATGGCGCTTTATGCCGCGGTCGGTAATGCCAAACCTGCTGAAGAAGGGTGCCGTCGGATCAATCAATCTGCGCTACTTTGACAAGAATGGGCGCATCGTCGCCTCCGAAATTAATGAAAGAGTCATTGGCCTTACGCTCGATGAACTGAAAAAGATTCATCGAGTGGTTGGCGTCGCAGGCGGTTCAGGCAAGCTTCCTGCGATCCGGGCCGCTGTTCAAGCACGGCTTATCGATGTCCTGATAACGGATCATCTGACTGCGAAGGCATTGTTGAGCGATCCTGACTGAAGGCACTGTAGCAATCGAGC
>WQYS01000438.1 GCA_009781125.1 Acidobacteriaceae bacterium
GGGCTGAAGGGCGAGTACTTCGACAACGTTCAGTTCAGCGGAGCGCCGCGGCTCGTGCGTGTCGATGAGCAGATCGACTTCGATTGGGATGCGGCTTCGCCCGCACCTCACTTGCGCGAGTCCGAGTTTGGCGTCCGTTGGTCGGGGACGATCTCCGTGCCCAGGCCGGGCGACTATGAGTTCGGCTTCCATCTGGGGGACTGCTATCCGTGCAACGATTCCGAGATGGTGCGGATGTATGTGGATGACAAGCTGGTGACGCAGCAGCCGGTCGAGGCGAAAGAGTTCCGGCCAGCTGATTTGAAGACATTTACAGTGCATTTCGGCAATACGCAACCGCATCGGTTACGAATTGAGTACACACATCACGCCTGTCTGTTCGGCGCGGGATTAACGTTGAATTGGAAGCCTCCGGTCGAAGCTATGCGCGACGAGGCCGTCGCTGCCGCGAAGAAGTCTGAAGTTGTAGTGGCATTTGTAGGCCTGTCGCCAAAGCTTGAGGGCGAAGAGATGCCCGTACACGTGGCCGGATTTAGCGGAGGCGACCGTACCTCGATTGAGCTGCCAAAGATACAGCAGCAGTTGCTGGAAGCAGTCGCGGCAACAGGCAAGCCGGTGATTGTGGTGCTGATGAACGGAAGCGCGCTGGCCGTACCGTGGGTCAAAGAACACGCGGCGGCGGTGCTCGAAGCCTGGTATCCCGGCGAAGAAGGAGGCACGGCGATTGCCCAAACTCTGGCTGGAGAGAATAACCCGGCGGGACGGTTGCCAATAACCTTTTACGCGGACACGAACCAGCTTCCGGCGTTCGACGACTACTCGATGGCGCATCGCACCTATCGCTACTTTGACGGAACTCCGCTGTGGGGCTTCGGCTACGGTCTGAGCTACACGAACTTCAAGTGGAGCGGTCTGAAACTCACTCCAGCCATACAGGCAGGTCAGCAGCTGGTGTTGGACGCCGAGGTCATCAACGCGGGTGCGCGCAAAGGCGATGCGGTTACCGAGGTATACATTAAGTCTCCGGCAGCGGGCGCTCCTCGTCAGGCTCTTGTTGGATTTACACGTACAACGGTTGAGCCGGGTAAGAGCAAGCATGTGCACCTGGTGATCGATCCACGCAGCCTGAGTATCGTGGACAAGGCAGGCAAGCGCAGCATTCAGGAGGGAGAATATACGGTCTTCGTGGGCGGAGCGCAGCCGGGTGAAGGCGAGGGAGTCTCGGCGAAGTTTCGCATCGAAGACACGAAAGAGCTGCCCCGGTAAAAGATCACGCCGAGTGCGCCCAGAATATACCGGACTTTTAAAAGTGGTGAATGAGGTCAGCAAACGCGGCCAATTCCAGGAGGTGCTGGCCTCGGGGCGGCGGCTGGACGGTCTCGTGCTCCAGAATCCAGGTGAACTCGTGCGGGATAAAGACCGCATGCAGACCGGCGGCAAGCGCAGGACAGACATCAGAGCGCGGGCTGTTTCCAATCATCCATGTGGAGCGGGCCTCCGAGCGGTGACGCTCGCGGAGCACGCGGTAGGCCTGTTCGTCCTTCTCCGGCAGCACCTCGACGGCGCTGAAGTAAGGCGCAAGTCCCGAACGCTGCAACTTGTCTGTCTGCTCGGCGGAGTCTCCCTTGGTGACTAGAATAAGCCGATGCCGCCGGGCTATCTCCGATAGCGTCTCCCTGACCTGGGGGAGCAGTTCGATCTCATGCTGCGTGAGCGGCTCGGTCAGGCCCAGGATGTGCTGCCGCTGCTCCTGGCTGAGCGAACCGCGCAAGCTCTCGAAGCATTCGAGAAGCGAGTGGCGAAAGCTCTTGATGCCATATCCGCGAATGGCGATGCCTACCTGTTCGGTGCGGTTCAGGCGCTCGCGAACCTCGCCCCGGGTATAGGAATTGTAAGCTCCGTGACCGACGTAAGTGATAAATTCGGCAATAACCCGCTCGAAGTAGACATTGTTCTCCCAGAGCGTGTCGTCGGCGTCAACCAGCAGGGTTTGCTCCATGCGGCGGCTGGCTGGAAAGGAAGAGGTCACAGGAAAAATTATAGGTGGCCGCAGAACAAAGCGCCCGCTCATGCGCATGGAAAGCACATCAGCGGGCGTTGTTTATCTGGAGAAAGAAAGACTAGCCGCGAGCCATCTTTTCTGCCCAATCGCCGATGACCGGCAGCTTATACTGCTCGTTTTTGAACGCCTTGTACAGGAGGAAGACCCATACCGCGAAGATTGCGAGGTAGACCAGATAGAACAGATAAATCACGAAAAACAGATGCATCGCCGCAAAAACGACCGAAAGGATACTAAGAACTATCCCAACGATGATGCACGCTACGCAGTATCCGATTGACTGGAACGAATGGAACCGGACGAACTGGCTTTTCTTAAAGGGCTCTACAACCAGAAAGACAATCGCAATGATGGGGGTGGCAATGTAGGAAAGCAGACCAGCAATATTATCGGACATTTCTTCTCCTTGAATTTTCAACCTTACTCGGAATTTGTTTACAGCATGGAATTGCTGGCACAACAACAGATCCGCAGACCTTTTTCGGTCCAGGTTATCGCCTGTCGATTTCAGAGATTCCGCTCAAAAGCTATCACGACAGCGAAGGGAAAGTCCAGAAAGTAATTCACAGCCGTTACCTCCATGCTTATCTGCCGCAGGGTCTAGGAGGTGGCGTGCATCAGAGGAGTAACGCCAAAGCGCATCATTACGGCGGCTACGCAGTCAATCGAGGGCGTCCCCTCCGAGTCCACGCACGAGGCGAGCTGGCGGAAGTACTCCGGAGCCAGCCCTCCCGGCGTGTGCAGCAGGATCATCCTTGCCGTCGCCGGTTGCTGATTGATGAAGTAATGCGGCGTGCCGCGCGGAATCGACAGCTTGTCGCCGTGGCTGACGCTGACCTCCTTGTTTCCTACGGTCCAGGTCACCGTACCGTTCATCCCGTAGACGAC
>WQYS01000439.1 GCA_009781125.1 Acidobacteriaceae bacterium
AAGACGGTGACGGCGTTGTCGGGCCTGGTGGCGTGCTGCAACGCCAGACGCACCCCGGGACGCATCTTGCCGGCGGCGCATCCGCAGATTGAGTTTACGACCACCATCGTGGTGCCGGGCTGCGCCAGCGCAGCGTCTACCTCGGCAGCCGTACGTGCTTCCTTGATCCCCGAGCGGGTCAGCTCTTCGCGCATCGGAATCACCATGATCTCTGGATACATATCTCTCCCCTTCGCCGTTGTTGTAACCTCAGATTTGTGGACCCGACGCTTTCCATCCAGCAGAATGTGCAGCTCGCTTCGTTGACGACCTTTCGCATCGGCGGCCCGGCGCGTTATTTCATCGAGATACGGACCGAATCGGAGCTGACCGCCTCGATTGCCTTCGCGCGTGAGCACAAGCTCGACCTCTTCGTGCTCGGAGGCGGAAGCAATCTGCTTATCTCAGATGCAGGTTTCAACGGTCTCGTTCTCCATATGGCGCTGAATGAACCAATTAGGTTCGCCCGCACAGGCGAAACCATAGAGTCTACCGTGGCTGCTGGCGTAGAGTGGGACGCCCTTGTCCGCGCGGCTTCGGAGCAGGGAATCAGCGGCATCGAGTGCATGGCCGGAATCCCCGGCTCGGTCGGCGGAACTCCCGTGCAGAACGTCGGCGCCTATGGGCAGGAGGTCTCGGCGACCATCGCCAAGGTCCGCGCGCTGGACCTTGAGACTAATCAATTTGTTGAACTCACCAGTGCGCAGTGCGGATTCACCTATCGCAGCAGCATCTTCAATACCACGCATCGCGACCGCTACATCATCACGGCTGTGACCTTTCGGTTCGATCCTTGCGCAAAGCCTGCGTTGGCTTACAAAGATTTAGCCCGCCATTTTGGAGACGCAGAGCCAACGCCCATGGAGGTCTATCACGCCGTCCGCGAGATACGCAGCCGCAAGGGAATGCTTCTAGTTGAAGGCGAGCCTGACTGCCAGAGCGCTGGTTCGTTCTTCAAGAATCCTGTAGTTGATGGGCTGACGCTTCAAAATATAGCCGGGCGTCTCAACATGGAAGTAGACAAGATTCCATCGTGGCCCGCCGAAAACGGACGAGTCAAACTACCTGCTGCCTGGCTGCTGGAGCAGGCAGGCTACACGAAGGGATTTGCCTTGGGCAATGTAGGCATCTCTTCGCGTCATGCGCTCGCGCTCATCAATCGAGGCGGAGCCACCGCAGCGGAGATCATCACGCTGCGCGACAGAATTCGCGCGGACGTGAGCCGTCTATTCGGAATCACGCTTCAGCAGGAGCCGGTTCAGGTTCCGCCCGCCACATAACGTCGGGTATTATTCCGCGGATTCTCCGTGAGGCTGGTCCTCGTGCGCGGCGACCTGCTCGGCAGACCGTTGCTGCGGACGCATCAGCGGGAAGAGAATCACATCGCGAATGGAGCGCGAACCGGTTAGCAGCATGGTGAGCCGGTCGATGCCGATGCCTTCGCCGGCGGTGGGAGGCAGGCCGTATCCCAGCGCGCGCACGTAGTCGTCGTCCACGACGGCCATGGCCTCCTGATCGCCCTTCTCTCTCTGCTTGACCTGTTGCTGGAAGCGCTCATGCTGATCGACGGGGTCGTTCAACTCGCTGAAGGCGTTGCCCAGCTCGAAGCCTCCGACGTAGACCTCGAAACGCTCAACCCAGTCAGGCTCCGAGGGCTTGATCTTGGAGAGCGGCGAGACCGCCAGCGGAAAATCGTAGATGATCGTCGGCTGGATGAGGTGCTCTTCGGCAAGCGTCTCAAAGACTTCTGCGACTGCCTGGCCTAATACTATTTCTTTAGTTTGAATGCGCCCACAGCACATAGCGAGTCGAAATAGTGTGTCTCTTTCGGGGTTATTGTAATCAGTCATTCGAATTCCACTTTCATCGGCTGCTTGTGCTGCTCCCGCTAGAAACCGCACGAACTCTTCGACAGAAGAAAAATCTTCCATTTGTGGAGGATTTCCAAATCGTGAAGGCCAGAACTTGATGATGGCCTCGCGCATGGAAAGTCTGGTCCACTTGCCGAGGTCGATCTCATGGCCGTTGAAGTGAGTGAGGGTGGTTCCGTTCGTCTTGAGCGCGACGAAAGTAATAAGTTCCTCGGTGAGCTTCATCAGGTCGTGATAGTTGGAGTAAGCCTGATAGAACTCCACCATGGTGAACTCGGGATTGTGCCGCGTGCTGACGCCTTCGTTGCGGAAGTTGCGGTTGATCTCGTAGACGCGGTCCAGTCCGCCCACGACGAGCCGCTTGAGATAAAGCTCCGGCGCGATGCGCAGGTAGAGGTCGATGTCCAGCTCGTTGTGGTGCGTGATGAAGGGCCGCGCCGCCGCTCCTCCGGCGATGGGCTGCATCATGGGGGTTTCGACCTCAAGGTAGCCGCGCGCGTCGAAGAACTCCCGCAGCGCGCGCAGGATCGCCGCCCGCTTGACGAAGACCTCGCGCACGTCGCGCGCTTCTTCGGTTTCCGTGGAGGTTTGCGGCGCTTCGGACGAAATGCGGGGGTCCTTCCCCTTCGCTTCGCTCTGGGTCAGGATGACGTCTTTGGTGGGGGGGGTGACGGCATCGGAAGGGGAAGGCGATGCGGCCTTGGCGCTGTGGCCGGTGTTCATGAAGAGATCGACGTAGCGCTGACGGTAGCGCAGTTCGGTGTCCTCGAGTCCGTGGTACTTGTCGGGCAGGGCCAGCATGGCCTTGGAGAGGAAGGTGATCCCTTGCGAGTCCGGCGCGCTGACGGCGTGGATGGTGAGTTCGCCCGTGCGTGTGCGCATCAGGTAGCCGGAGACACCGATGTGATCGCCCAGGTCCAGCAGCTTGTAGAGCGCAAAGGCGTTTTCGCCGACGTCGTCCTTGCGGATGTAGATCTGGATGCGCTCGCCCGCCTGCTGGAGCTGCGCGAATCCGGCCTTGCCCTGCAGACGGATGG
>WQYS01000440.1 GCA_009781125.1 Acidobacteriaceae bacterium
CGCCGGGCATCGACGGCTGATCTTTGAAGAACTCTTCTACCTTGAGCTTGGCCTGGAACTCAAGCGCAAGCAGCTCCGTCAGCGCGTGGGCACGGCCTTTGTTACCGACGAGAAGGTGCGCGAGGCGCTCAAGCAGATACTTCCCTTCCATCCCACGGCGGCGCAGAAGCGCGTGCTGGGCGAGATCGTCGCCGACATGCGCCGTCCGCAGCCGATGCGGCGTCTGCTGCAGGGAGACGTCGGCTCCGGCAAGACGATTGTCGCGCTGGAGGCCGCGCTGGTCGCCATCGAAAACGGCTACCAGGTGGCGATGATGGCTCCGACCGAGATTCTGGCCACGCAACACTATCTTTCGGCGCGCCGCCTGCTGGGCGAGGCGGTGTCGCCCACGACGGGCAAGCCCTACCGCATCACGCTGCTGACCGGATCGCTCGACGACGCCTCCAAGCGCGAGGCGCGGGGCCGCATCGCGCGCGGCGAAACGCATCTGGCCATCGGCACGCACGCGCTCATTGAAGAGAAGGTGGATTTCGACAACCTCGGTCTGGTGATTGTTGATGAGCAGCACCGCTTCGGCGTCGAGCAGCGCTTTCAGCTTATGAAGAAGCCGGGATCTGGTAGTCCTGACGGACAGCCGCAGAACCCGGACGTGCTCGTCATGACGGCCACGCCGATTCCGCGCACGCTGGCGCTGGTGATGTACGGCGATCTGGAGGCCAGCGTCATCGACGAGCTGCCGCCGGGCCGCTCGCCTATTGTGACTGAGCGAACCACCGAAGAGCGCCGCGACAATGTATGGGAGTTTGTCCGCAGGCAGGTTGCCGAGGGGCGACAGGCGTATATCGTGTATCCGGTCATCGAAGGAACAAGGGACGATCAGCCGGAGCTGGACTTTCCCCAGGATGAAAGCACCGAAAACGCGCAGGATTCTGCAGCAGCCACAAAGAAAGGAACGAAGCCGAAGGTTCCGAAGACAGGGACGCTGTTTAAGCCGCAGGCCCTGCGCGCCGCTGCCGACATGTACGAGGAGCTGCGCCACGGAGCGCTCTCCGGCCTACGGCTCGGCCTGCTGCATGGCCGCCTGAGCGCCGACGACAAAGATGTTGTCATGCGCCGCTTCCAGCGCGGAGAGATCGACGTGCTGGTCGCGACGACCGTCATCGAAGTGGGCGTCGACGTTCCCAACGCCACGGTCATGGTCATTGAGCACGCCGAGCGCTTCGGTCTGGCTCAGATGCATCAGTTGCGCGGGCGCGTGGGCCGCGGAGCCGCGCAAAGCACCTGCATTCTCGTCACCGGAGGCACGGTGAGCGAGCGGGCTGAGGCCCGTCTCCATGCCATGGTGGGCACACAGGACGGCTTCGAGCTGGCCGAGCTGGACCTGGCGCAGCGCGGTCCGGGCGAGTTCTTCGGAACGCGCCAGGCGGGGCTGCCGGAGTTCCGTGTAGCGAACCTCATCCGTGACCGCGCCGTGCTGGAGCTGGCGCGCATCGAGGCCATGCAGTTCGTGCAAAGACCCGATCCCGAGCTCACGCCCGAAGAGCGCGAGGCCGTCTGGACCAGGCTGAAGCTGCAATGGCAGCGGCGATATGGTCTGGTGGAAGCCTAGAATGTGCGCTCCATCACGTTCCCGCGTGAAAAATGCAGCCAGTAACAAGATGTTAACGATGTTGTTATTCTCTCGAAGGCGATCCTCATCTATGCTTAGAAAAGGGAGTCGCATTAGGGGTGGCTCATCCTAGCCCAAAGGAGGTTTTGTCCTATGAGTGAAGAGAAAGTAAGTAAGCCGCGCAAGACGGCCGCGAAAAAGGCTGCAACCACAGTGAAGACAGTGAAAGCGAAGGCGGCGCCGTCGGCTGCGAGCGCAAAGAACGGAGCGGTTGCGGCTGTGGCTGCGGCTGCGCCGAGTTCAGTGAAGGCGAAGCCGACTCATGAGCAGATCGCAGCTTTGGCGCACAAGTTCTACGTGGAGCGTGGTTGCAAGCATGGCTTCCACGATCAGGATTGGCATCGTGCGGTTCGGGAACTGTCGTAGCAGGGCTCTGCCCACCACAAGCAACCTGTAACCCACAGAAGCTGTGCCAGGCGCGCAGCACACGCTCTTTTTGGCTGTAGTTACTCTACGGCGAGGGAGTTAGAGGTGGTGCGTAATTCTCGCTGCTGCGCGGAGTTATCTCCTCGCCGTATCCACAAATTCAAATAGAAAAGCGGGACTCTTCTTTGTAGAAGAGTCCCGCTTCGTTCTTGTCTGGTACGGACTACTTACCCAAAACCTTGGCCATCTCCGCGCCGATGTCGGCAGGCGAGACGACTACGTGGATTCCGGCTTCTTTCATCGCCTTCATCTTGGCCTCAGCCGTGCCTTCGCCGCCCGAGATGATCGCGCCCGCGTGACCCATACGGCGTCCCGGAGGAGCCGTCTGGCCCGCGATGAAGCCAACCACCGGCTTCTTCACGTTGGCCTTGATGAACGCCGCGGCCTTCTCTTCAGCCGTACCGCCGATCTCGCCGATCATGATGATGCCTTCGGTCTCGGGGTCGTCGTTGAGCAGCCGCAGAGCGTCGATGTGCGTGGTGCCGATGATGGGATCGCCGCCGATGCCGATCGCCGTCGATTGGCCGATGCCGCGCGTGGTCAACTGATAAACCGCCTCATAGGTCAGCGTACCCGAGCGCGAGATGATACCCACGCGCCCTTCCTTGTGAACACGAGCCGGCATGATGCCGACCTTCGCCTTACCCGGCGAGATGACGCCCGGGCAGTTCGGTCCGATCAGCCGCGACTTCGAGTTCTTCACCACATCCCACACCTTCACCATGTCGAGCACGGGGATGCCTTCGGTGATGCAGACCACCAGCGGAATCCCGGCGTCGGTAGCTTCCATGATGCCGTCAGCCGCAAACGGAGGCGGCACGAAGATCATGGTTGCATTGGCGCCC
>WQYS01000441.1 GCA_009781125.1 Acidobacteriaceae bacterium
CAATGCGACGGCTGACGGGCGCGCGCAAAACCGCCGCGTGGATATATTCCTGGCGGGCGACGTAATCGGAATCCACTACCGCGAGCCATAACTAAGGCCTGTAGGCGACTAACCCGGAGCGCTCGCATGTGGCGGGCAGGGTTTGCGTGTTAGCATGATGACAACTTACTGCAACAAAAATCAGGCCGAAACAGAAAAGGGGACCTTTCACACCATGGCAGAACCAACGTATGAAGAGTTGAAAGCACGTCTGGCGGAACTGGAGTCGAAGCAGCAGCGCACCAGCAGCATCAGCTTCAAGGTAAGCGACAAGGGAGCCGCGAGCGTCTATGGCCTTGGACGTTTTCCGGTGACGCTCTACTACGAGCAGTGGATCCGCCTGCTGGACAAGGCCGAAGAACTGAGCAAGTTTCTCGAAGCCAACAAGAGCAAGCTGAAGCTGAAGGAACAGTAGTCGGAGTTTTGCATCGAAAGACCGGGCGCGGGAACCTACTCCTAAGAGCTTTAGGAGCTTGCATAGATGTCCATTCGACCTGTTAGACGGCTTGTAAAGTCACGCCCCACGCTTGAGGGCGCCGGAGTTCGGCTGCGTCGCGCCTTCGGCTTTGACAACACTTCGGAGTTCGATCCGTTTCTTCTGTTCGATGACTTTCGTGGCGATGTCCCAGAGGATTACCTGGCGGGATTTCCCTGGCATCCACATCGCGGCATCGAGACCATCACTTACGTGCTGGCAGGCACGGTGGCGCACGGAGATAGCATCGGCAACAGCGGCGTCATCAGCTCGGGTGACGTGCAGTGGATGACCGCTGGCAGCGGCATCATTCATCAGGAGATGCCGAAGGGCGACCGCACCGGCCGCATGCACGGGTTCCAGTTGTGGGGTAATCTGCCCGCGTCGCTCAAGATGACCGCGCCGCACTATCAGGAGATAAAATCCGCTGAGATTCCCGATGTTACCGACGATGACGGCACCCATGTGCGCGTCGTCTCGGGTAGTTTCTGGGGCAAGAAGGGACCGGTGGAAGGAGTCGCCGCCGACCCAATCTATCTTGACGTGTCCGTTTCTCCCGGCAAGCGGAAGACGCTTCCGATCGAGACCACTCGACACGCCTTCGCATATGTGTTCGGAGGCAGCGGCAAGTTCTGCAATGCGTCAGGGCCGCTCTCGGTGCATACGGAATCGATTCAGTGGCTGGATACGAATCCACCCGTAGAAGCAGACAATCGATCGCTGATTCTCTTCGACCGCGGCGACGAAGTGACGGTTCAGGCAGGTGAAGAGGGAATCCGTTTCCTGTTGATCTCGGGCAAGCCGATAGAGGAGCCGGTCGCCTGGTATGGCCCCATCGTGATGAACACGCAGGAGCAGTTGCGCAAAGCATTTACCGAGCTGCGCGAGGGGACCTTCCTGAAGGTTTCTTCAGGGACTAAGAAGCATGGTTGATTACGCTAGCTTCGCCGTCTCTGCGCGGTAGGCCTGCACACATTCGTGGCGGGAGTCGAAGATGCGGTCGGCGCCGAGCAGTTTCACCAGCCCCAGGCGATTCAGGCTATCCCTGTGCGTCTGCACCACGATCATCCCCAGAACGATGCCTGCTTTGGACAGGTCTTCGTGCAGTTCCGTCAGAGCCTCTCCGGCGGAGTAGTCCATCTCCGTCACGGCTCTAGCGTCGATCACCAGCCAGCGCACCGGTTTGGGAGCGTCGTCGATGAGCCGGTGAACCTGCTCCACAAAGAAGGACGCGTTGGCGTAGAACAGGCCCGATCCGAACCAGAAGATCACCATTCCCGGCTCGGCCATCAGACCCGGCTCCGGGTCCTCGATGCGCCAGTGGTCCTCATCATCGTGCACAACCACGCCGACGTGCGGACGATAGCTGTGACGAACATGCATCAGCAGCGAGAGAATCACGGCCAGAACAATGCCCTGTTCGACTCCGAAGAAGACCACCGTAGCCGCCGTGATTAGAGCTAGAACGAATTCGCCGGGAGCGGCGCGCCGAATCGCCTCCAGGCCGCGGAAGTCCATCAGCTTCACGCCAATCACAAATACGATGGTGGCCAGAACCGCGTTGGGAAGAAAGCTCAGCGGATGCGTGGCGAACAACAACACCAGCACAACGACTACGGCAGCGGTGACGTGCGACCACTGACTGCGTCCGCCCGCCGTGTCTACGATGGCGGTCTTGGTGGGGCTGCCGTTGACGACGAAAGCTCCGCTCACGCCTGAAAGAGCGTTCGCAAGCGACAGCCCGACGAGGTCGGCGTTCTGGTCGAAGTTGTCGCGATAACGCAAGGCATAGGCGCGGGAGGTTGCCGCGCTCTGCGCCAGAATGACGATGAAGCACGAGAACGAGATCGGCGCGACCATGGCCAAATTGCTCATCGTCAGATGAGGCGGGCCGATATGCGGCAGTCCGCTGGGAACGCTTCCGACTACAGAGATGCCTCGCGCGCCCCAATGAAAGAATGCATTTGCTGCTGTCATAGCAATGACGGCAAGCAACGCGCCGGGGAATCTGGGCGCGAAGAGTTCAAATTCGACGATGATAGCCAAGGCGCACAGCGCGATGAAAAGGCTCGGCAGATGCGTGTTTCCAAGGTGCGTGAAGGTAAGGAAGAGCTGACGCAGGAAGCCGTGCCCGTCAATTTTGATACCGAGCATATCCTGCAACTCGCCGCCCGCCACTTGGATGCCGACTCCGGTAAGGAAGCCGACCAGCACGGTGCGGGAGAGGAAGTCGGCAAGAAAGCCCAGCCTCAGGACGCGCGCCAGTAGAAGGATTGCGGAGGTCACGAGCGCAATCAGGCTGGTCAGCTCAATGTACTGCGGAGTGTTCGCGGTAAACGCGCGAGCCGTAAGTGCGGCAGCGACCATGGCGGCGGTCGCTGAATCCGCGCTGACCACAAGGAGCCGCGATGAGCCG
>WQYS01000442.1 GCA_009781125.1 Acidobacteriaceae bacterium
ACCATGCTGGATAAGTGTCCGCCGAAGCATCAAAATACACATGGACGCTGTCTTTGGGACCAATTCGGACGCCGCTCTTCGAAAACTTGACGTGGGTATGTGGATCGAGTTGAGAACGAACAATCTTCCTATCAGTGCCTAATTGAAAATTCACCGCTTCTAAAGACACGTTTACAGGAACAAGCGAGTTATTTGTAAGCGTGAGATCACCCTTTCCTCTCCCCGTAAACTTTGAAGATACTGGTGAGATTGTCTGGGCCACAGAAGAAGCGCACCATACAAGAACCAGAAGCGCGGCGATCATCATCCCTTGAAAATCAAATCTATTCTTCATGCACCTAACTCCCCGCTGACTGAACAATGATGGATCGAATGGCTTTCTTTGGCGCGCCGAAGACTCGTTCTATGTGTCTTCGGCGCTGTTTTCAACTAGCTTCCAGAGACAAAACACAATGACTTACACAGTCCCTTCTCGAAAAATGCTCTCTCTGTGGCAGGTATTCTCCCACAGAGAGAGGCTGCAAGGAGTGCAATAGCAACCTCTGCCAGATTGCTTAAATCGCTGCTGCGGTAACGTAAACCACGCCAGCGTACACGGCACCAGGTCCGAGGGCTGGATACTGGTCGGTGATCGAATCAATAAAAAGGTTCACGTTCGCGCTATACGAGCCGCCTGTGCCGCTTGCCGATTGGTTGGTAGTAGTAGGAACTGAAAAGATTGGGAAGGCAGAATCGAAGGCGGTCAGGCTCGTGTTGTACGGCGCCGCATCGCCAAAGTGCAACTGTGGTCCGTTGCCGCCGATCTGGCCAACGATAGCCGTAGACGGTATGATCTGCCCGGAGCCATCGGTAGCCGTCATGGCAGCGGCCGTGTCGAACCATGCATCACAGTCAATGTTGGTATAGGTGCCGCTGGCCTGCGACAGATCCCAGGTTACCGTTGCCGTTAGAGGCTGGTTGCCTTGGTTCAACTTTCCGTCCACGAGCGTAAAGTCTATTTCGTTGGGGACAGTCAGCGTTATACCCTCGACCTTGACTGCCTGCAGCAGGGTTTGCCCCATAACCGAGCATGTGGGTGTGCCGGTGCAATCTTTAGCAGTGGTTTGGGTTCCAGAGTTCTGTGCAAAAGCTACTGCGGATAATGCAACAACACCGACCAGAGCCAGAATTGATTTTTTCATTACTTCTCCTTTTGTTGACAGGTTGTCGTTTGAACGGCGCACAACATCTGCGCAGTCCGCAATCTCTCACACCGGACTGTTAGGGTTACTGTTGTTGTCTTTGCGGAGTAGTCCGCTGCGTCATCTTTATGGAGATGTCGCTGTGAGAGTATTCGTCCCAACAGGCAGAGCCGTTTCTGCCTCAGGAGAATAGCTGTATGTTCCAGGCGTTTTCATTGCCATCTTTAACCTCGCCGGCAAAGCCATAAAACGCTTTCCATGCTTACTGAACAAAAAAGAATCCATTAAACATCTCCGGTCCTGTTTCTGCTAGTCTCTTTTCACTGTGCTCTGGTCGTTAGCGCTACCGTCTTGGTTACTGTGCTGTAGGTTGCCGTATCCGCCGGAGTAAATGTCACGCTCAGCATCGTCGTTCCAGCCGTGCTCATCACAGTTCCGATTGCCGGAGTGTATACAAATGTTCCCCCCACATTTGCCGTCGCGTTCAACTGCGTCGCGCTCAGTGCCGTGCCCACTGTGATCACCGCCGGAGTAGCCCATGTAATTACGGGCGTCACCGGCGTCACTTTCAGAATCTGTGTCACTGTTCGCGTGGCATAGGTGCTCGTGTCCGCCGGTGTGAACACCGCGCTCAGCGTCTGCGTCCCTACCGGCAATACCGTACCCGCCACAGGCGTATATTCGAACGTGCCAGCAATCGTCGCTTTCGCGTTCAACTGCGTCGCACTCAGCGCCGTACCATACACAATCGACGCCGGCGCCGCCCATGTAACCGGCGCCAGGCTCAGCGTCTTCACCGTCAACGACACCGTCGCCATCACGGTGTTGTAGCTCGCCGAATCCGCCGGTATAAACGTCACACTCAACATTTGCGCCCCCGTCTTACTCATCACCGTACCCGCAGCAGGACTGTATTCAAACCTGCCCGGTACATTGGCTGTAGCGTTCAACTGAGCCGCGCTCAGCGCCGTGCCCGTGCCAACCGCTGCCGGTGTTGCCCACGTGATCACGGGATCGACTCCAGCTCCTTTCACCGTCAGCGTTACCGTGGCAGTCGCTGTCGTGTAGTCCACCGCATCATCCGGTGTGAATGTAACGCTCAACGTCTGCGTTCCTATCGTGCTCAGCACGGTACCGGCTGCCGGAGTGTAGGTGAACGTCCCCGGCGTGTTCGCCGTTGCGTTCAACTGAGCCGCGCTCAACGCTGTGCCCACAGTAGTGGTCGCAGGTGTCGTCCACACAATCGCCGGTTTCGCCTGTGTCACCTTCAGAATCTGCGTTACCGTCCGTGTGGCATACGTGCTTGTGTCCGCCGGTGTGAACACTGCGCTCAGCGTGTTACTTCCTCCCGGCAACACCGCACCTGCCGCGGGCGTATACACGAACGTGCCCGCAATCGTCGCTTTTGCGTTCAACTGCGTCGCGCTCAGCGCCGTGCCGTACACGATCGATGCTGGAGCTGTCCACGTCACTGGCGCCAGTGCCAGCGCCTTCACCGACAGCGCCGCCGTCTTAGTCACCGTGTTGTAGTTCGCCGTATCCGCCGGGGTGAACGTCACACTCAGCAACATGGTCCCCGAGGTGTTCATCACCGTCCCGGCTGCCGGAGTATATGCAAATGTTCCGTCCACGTTCGCCGTCGCATTCAACTGCGCCGAGCCCAACGCCGTGCCCACTGTGATGGCAGCCGGCGCCGCCCAGGTAACTACTGGATCGGTCTTGCCGTTTCCAGTCACAGTGATCGG
>WQYS01000443.1 GCA_009781125.1 Acidobacteriaceae bacterium
AAAAAGCCTCGGCATCGCCTGCCTTGGCCAGGTCGATAATCTCGGCTTCTCCCGCGATGGGAGGGTTCCGTTTGAACATTCCTGGAACGGACTTAGTTGCTGTCATCGTGTGGCTTTGGATATCCATGCGCTCGACTCCAGAGTGACAACACCGGTTAAATTTACCTTCCAAGAACCGTGGCAGGAAATTCTGGAGTTGCCCCCAGAAAATTAGAGTCTATAGCCTACAAGACGATTCTATTTCTGTCCAAATCGTTCTGCAAAATCAGGAACCTATGTACCGTGCGTAGAGCGTGCGCGCCTGCGCGACGTCGGTTGTGCCCTGAACAATCGCCCGTCCGTCGGGGAAGAGCGTCAGCGTGTACGCTCCTCGCTGAAAACGCAGGAGAAGCTCGTTATAACGGACCTCGCCGTGCGGGGCCAGACGATCTCTGAGGGTAGCGAAGTCCACGGGCCGGTGATGTTCGTGAATCTGCACGGAGTTGCGTCCGCAGAGGGTGATGTGGGGCCGGTTCTCTCCGGCCAGATGCGTGAAGATGCGCTGGCCGCAGACCTCGCAGTCAGCGCGCGGCTTGCTGGTGGAAATCTCCGAGCGAACCATGCTGCCGGAGTCCTCCGGTGTCCAGAGGTCGAAGCTGATTAATGTACGGCGCATCAGATGCGGCTGGCCGGTGAGGAACTTGAGAGCTTCCGTCACTTGAAGCGATGCTGCAAGATTGACCGCCGCAGCGAGAATGCCCGAGGTGTCGCAGGTCTCGACCGGTCCCGACGGCGGCTTGGGGAAGATGCACGCCAGACACGCCGTAGGCGTGTAGGAGGCAGCGGTCGCGGCTGGCAGGATGTTCATGGTGGCGGCATAAGCGCCGATGGCGGCGGCGTAGATCCAGGGCCTGCCCTGTTCGACGCAGTAGTCATTAATCAGATAGCGGGTCTCGAAGTTATCCGTAGCGTCGAGAATTATCTGTGCTTCGTCAAGCAGTTCCTTGATGTTGCCAGGAACCAGATCGGATACCTGTGCGTGGACCTGAATCGAAGAGTTGAAGAGCGCAATTTTGCGGCGGGCCGCTTCGGCCTTGGGAAGAGCCTCGCGGGCGTCCTGCTCGTCGAAGAGAATCTGGCGTTGCAGATTGGACGGCTCCACAAAATCGCGGTCGATCAGGGTCAGCGTGCCCACTCCGGCGCGCGCCAGCAGCGAAGCTGCGGCGGCCCCGGTGGCTCCGCAGCCGACGATGGCGGCGCGAGCGCTCTTCAGGCGGCGCTGGCCCTCCTCGCCGATGCCCGCAAAAAGCACCTGACGCGAATAACGCTCCTCGTCGCCGATTGCGGACAACATAGCCGGCGGGGAGGTGTTCTGGTTGTCAATAGAGTTCGGCATGGGTATGGCCTTCTACGTCCGGCTGCTCTTCCGTAGTATAGAAAATAGGCCGGAGAGTTGAAAAAGACAGCTCCGGACGGGTGGGTGGTTTTGGTCGAAGTGCAGCCAGATCGAGCGCAAGCGAAATCGAGAGGTAGACGGCATGGATGCGCCGAGGTCTGGGTGCCCCATTCGTCCGGCGTCTTTTGCCGGACGGGTGGGAGGGATGTTTATGTTGGCAAAGGATGTTCAGCGGGAGAGAAGACCGCCAGCAGGTCCGTCCTCAACACAGGCATCCCCCCCACCCATGACGCGATAAGGCCGCGTCATGAGTGGGGCACCCGGATTGTGGCGCTGATTGCATTCTTCCTGATTGTCGCGCTGGGCTTTGCGCAGTCGGCTACACCTGCAGAGCCGCAAGATTCGTCACCGCCGCCGCTTGATTCCATCGGTCCGGGATTGACGACCTCCGTCTGGCAATGGAAAGGCCTGACGGTCGACAGCATCTCGTTTGGAGGCGTGACCTTCAACAATGCAGACCTTATCTTGAGCGAACTCGATCAGAAGGCAGGCGCGCCTCTGGCCCCGGAGAAGGTGCGGAGCAGCCTGCGCCGTCTCTACGACACCGGACGCTACGGGACGATTGAGGTCCGCGGCGTCCGGCAGGACGACCGTGTGAAGCTGGTCTTCTACGGACGTCCGCTCTCTTTTGTGGGACGGGTTTCGATTGCGGGCGTCAGCAACGAGCGGTTGACCTCGCTGCTGGTATTCGCAACCAGGCTCAGGCCCGGAGCGGTACTGACCGAGGGCGCTGCCGAAGCGGGCACGGACGGAATCAAGCAGGCGCTGGAGCAGCAGGGCTACTTTGAATCTCAGGCGACGGTCGCCACCACGCCCGATGCGGTCAACAATCAGATGAATCTCACCTACACCGTGCGGCTCGGCCCGCTGGCGCGAATTGGACAGGTTATCCTGCGCGGCGATGATCCCGGAATGACCGTCGAGGAGTTCCGCCGCAAGGGAAGGTTGAGGAACAACAGCAGAGTGAGCCGCGACACGGTGAGCAACGCCCTGTCCAGGCTGCGGCGGGAGTTTCAGCGCAGGAACCGGCTGGAGGCGACGGTTTCGCTGCAAAGCCAGACGTACTCGGCGCAGCGCCGCCAGGTGGACTATGTGTTTCTGGCCAATCAGGGGCCGGAGGTCAGAGTCGTGGTCGAGGGCACGGCGATCTCCCGGAGCCGCCTGCGCCTTCTGGTTCCCATCTTTGAAGAGGCGGCCATCGATAACGACCTGCTCAACGAAGGCGCGCGGAACATACGCGACTTCGTGCAGCAGCAGGGCTACTTCGACGCGCAGGTCAGCTTCAAGGTGACGGGTGCGGATGCTGAGCCGCGCAGCGTGATCTTCACGGTGGATCGCGGGATGCGCCGCAAGGTGCTCAGCGTGAACATCGCGGGCAACAGGTATTTCTCCGACGATCTGCTGCGCGAGCGCCTGAAGGTGCGCAAGGCCGACGCCTATGTGCACAACGGACGTTTCAGCGCCAGCCTGATGGCTGCCGATGCCTCT
>WQYS01000444.1 GCA_009781125.1 Acidobacteriaceae bacterium
CGTCTCCGTGCAGAGAGCCATCCGGCGAGGGAAGCCGGTACGCCTCATCGGCGTGCAGCACGTGCAGCCCGGAGCGGTCCCGATCCGCATAAACCGCCACGGTGGCCAGTCCCAGCTCGCGACAGGCCCGCTCGATGCGCAGCGCCATCAGCCCGCGATTTGCAATCAAAACTTTTTTCATAGTGTGCCGGTGGCAGTTTGATTTGGCTCCAACAGCCCAATCCATTGCCTATAGCTTGAATTTTATGTTTCCGCGCCATGCGGCGCTGTGATGGGAGCCACAATGCTCGCGGCAGCCCCTGCGCAAGAAAAGAGCCTCCCGCCCTGGGGAGGCCCTTTGAGGCTTCGCATAAAGGAAAAGATTACTGCTGCTGCTGCAGCTCGACGCCGCCCTGGTGCTTCTTCTCCTTCTCCTGCTCGGCACGCTTGCGCGCATCCATGGCCTTCTTGACCCAGTCGTCGGCCTGCGCCAGCAGATCCTTGCGGGCTGCATTGTCACCGCAAACCGTATCCGCCTTGCGGCGCAGCGTCAATTGCAGATACTGCATGGCGTCATCGTAGTTCGGGTTGATATCAATCGCTTTTTTCAGGTAGTCCAGGCCTTCGTCAACCACAGCCGTGTTGGCGTCCTTGACCTTCTGACAGGCGCCCTTGGTCATCTTCACATTGCCAGCGCCGTCGTCGGTAAGCCCGTCGGCTGCCAGAATTGCGATGGCGTTCTTATACGCCAGCGACCAGTTCACAACGCCGATGGTGTAATACGCTTCAGCATCCTTGGGATCAAGCGCAATCACCTTCTTCTCGTAGTCCTTGGCTTCGTCGAACTTCTTGATATTGCGGTCGATTGCGGCAATCTGTTTCAGCGCGCCAACGTCGTTGGGATCCTTCGCCAGCACCGATTGGAAACCGTCAATTGCCTTCTGCGCCACGGCCAGGTTCTCTGGCGTATCGAGGTTCGGAACCACCTGGTATGCATAGGCCGTAGCAAGATACAGCCTTGCCTGCTGATAGCTCGGGTCAAGCTGGATGGATGCCTGGAAGTGATTTACCGCCTCTTCGTAGCGCGCGTTCTTGAACTCCTGAATACCTTTGACAAGCTGGTCACGTGCTTTCAGGCGGTTACACCCGGTTGCAGAGAACAGAAGCGCCAACATCGCGGCCGTAACCGTAATCCGTGCAGATAATTTCATGGGACGTAGTATCTCCTTCTCCTGAGCGCGAACCCTCATCTTGATGGACGCGGGAACCTATGATTTGTTGTCGCTGATTGTAATGGCTGGCGGCCATCGCTGGCCAGTGCAGCCGTCACGTTCACGCGCTATCTTCAAAAAATACAGCATCGGCGGGACTTGTCCCATACCGAACCAACAGAGCAACAAAACGGCACAGGCGGCCGCGCAAAATAGCTGGCCGCCCGCGATCAAAGCAATCCTGAACCTACTGGCCGGCTTCAGCGCGCGGCGTAATCAGAGCGACGTTATCCACGCCTGCTTGATGACCCCAATCGACCACTTCGGCGACCTTGCCGAAGTCCAGATCCTTATCGCCCTTGATGAACATCACCTTCTCCGAGCGGGTCGCGTAGATCTCCTGCAACTTCGACAGCATCGCGGCCTTGGCAAAATCATTCTCGTTGATCTTGTAGGCAGGCTGTCCAACGCCGTTCGACAGCACTTGCACCACAATGGTTTGTTCGGGTGGGGGCGCATTCTTGGTCTTGGGCGGCTGCGGCACCAGCGTCTCCAACCCCTTTGGCGTAACCGGCACGATGACCATGAAGATGATCAACAGAACCAGCAACACGTCGATCAGCGGGGTCACGTTGATGTCGGAAACCGCTCCACCCGAAGGTCCTGCACTCATTGCCATAACTCAATCTCCTTGTATCTAACGGCGGAGAACTGGCCGATGCCAGTCAAGCCTGCCTTCAGAAACTTCTACTGCTGAATGGTGTCGTCAACTTTCTCGGTTAACAGGCCCAGCGTGTTCACGCCCGCTGACCGGGCTCCATCGACCGCGTCCATGACCTTTCCGTAAGGAGCGCGCGAGTCGGCGCGCATGTAAATCTCTTTGTTGGTCTTGTTCGTGAGCATGTCGCTGATCTTCGGTCCCAGTTCGTCCACCGATATGGGATTGGCTCCCAGGAACACCCTGCCGTCGCGCGTCACGGCGATCACGACAGCGTCTTCCTTGTTGGCGTCTTCCATCACGACGGCAGCGGTAGCCTTGACAAGATCGACATTTACCTTGTTGTTCAACATGGGAGTAATGACCATGAAGATAATCAACAGCACCAGCATGACGTCCACCATCGGTGTGACGTTGATATTGGAGTTGACCTTCTTGCCTTCGTCCCTTTTAGCAATTCCCATAACGTATACTCCGTCCGGTTTGGCTATTTACGGATGCCCGCTGTCCTCGTGAGGGCTCTGCCCGCTGGAGCCGCTTGTTGCCGACTCCAGCGAGCTTTGCGAGAGCTCAGGATTCACGCCGGGTTTACTTCCTGATCGAGCAGGTCTTTACCGGTGGCTCTGCTTGATGAAGTAGTCGACTAGTTCGGACGAACTATTGTCCATCTCAACGTCGAATGCCTCAACCTTGGTGGTGAAGTAGTTGAAGGCCATAACGGCGGGGATAGCGACGAGCAGACCAAACGCTGTTGTTACAAGGGCTTCCGAAATACCGCCGGCCACAGCGCCAATGCCGGAGCTCTTCTGCGTCGCGATTTCGCGGAAGGCGTTCAGAATGCCGACGACCGTTCCGAACAGGCCGATAAAGGGAGCCGTCGAACCGATGGTGGCCAGACCGCTCAGGCCTCTCTTCAGCTTGGCGTGAACAATGGCCTCAGAACGCTCGAGAGCGCGCTGCGAACCCTGAATCTGCTCGTCGGTGATCGCGCCGCCCGAACCGAAGCTGCGGAA
>WQYS01000445.1 GCA_009781125.1 Acidobacteriaceae bacterium
AAGGACCCTTGCCCGCATGAACTTACGCCATCGTATTTCCTTCCGGTCAATATCATTGCTGATCTCCTTTGTTTTCCTCGCGGCCACGGCATGGGCTGCTCCGGCCAAGCCGCTGATCCAGATCACGGACTACTTGATCAACGCCGATCTCGATCCGGCCACACACCACCTTGCGGCCACGGCGCAGGTCACTTTTACAGCTCTCGACGATCTGGCGGCTCCGGTCTTCGAGCTGAACAACGGCCTCCAGATCACCAAGGTCACCGACGCCGAGAAGAAACCGCTCGAAGCCGAGCGGCTGAACTCGTCGATCCGCTTCAACCTGACCACTCCCATCGCCAAAGGCACGACGACGACCTGGACATTTGAGTACGCGGGCACGCTCGAAGGCAGCGAGACCAGTCCGGTCGATGGCATCAAGCTGGCCTCGGTGGACGACCCTATCAGCATCCTTCTCTATCCGGGACGCTGGTTTCCGATGGTGGGTCTCTACACCAACCGCTTCACTGCGGAGATGCACATCCGCGTGCCCGATGACGTGCGCGTCGTCGGCTCCGGCGCTGGATTTGCGGCCACCAAGAGCCTTCCCGGCAATCGCTCCGAGTGCACCTTCAAGTGGGCCAGGCCCGGCTTTCCCGGCACCATCATCGCAGGCAAGTTTCTTGACCCTGTCCTGATGCCAAGCGAAGGCAACATGCGCGTCTACGTCCTGGAGAAGCACAAGGACGCAGCAGCCGACTTCGTTCACAATGCGGCGCGCCAGTTCGAGTACATGGCCAGCGTCTTCGGCCAGCCGGAGAGCTCGCACATCGATCTGGTCGAGCTGCCGGACGACGCCGTTTCCGCCACCTGGGCTCCTGAGATCGCCGCCATTGCCGGCGGACGCATTGCCGCACGCAACTATCAGCGCTTGCTCTCGAACACGCTGGCGCACCAGTGGTGGGGCGGCGCAATCTCGCCGGCCACGCTCAACGACGCATGGATCACTAACGGTATGTCGCGCTACGCCGAGCTGATGTACCTGGAGGAGTCGGCAGGCAAGACCGCCTTCGAGAACGCCGTCACCGACGTCAGCGCCGGAGCGCTCGCCTACGATACCGAACCGCTCACGACTATCGGGCGGCTCGATCCGTTCTCGCCGCAGTTCCAGTCCATGACGCTCGAAAAGGGAGCCATGGTCTTCCACATGCTCCGCTGGGAGATGGGCGACGATGTCTTCCAGAAGTTCCTGCGCGGACTGCTCTCCGAGTACGCGGATAAACCGATCCGCTCAGCGAACGTGCAGCAAGTCGCCGAGGCGGTGTCCAGTCTACCGCTCACGCCGTTTTTCTCGCAGTGGTGCGACGGCACCGGAGCGCCCAACTTCACCAACAAGTACACGGTCTTCCGCCTGGGCAGCAGCAAAGGCTTCCGCACCGTCGGCTCCATCGATCAGGATCTTGACCTCTTCCGCATGCCCGTGGAGCTGCGCATCGAGACCGACGGCAAGACCGAAACACGCCGCGTCGATGTCACCGGCTCGGAGAGTGCTTATTCAGTGGAAACCTTTGGCCGCCCGCGCCACATCAGTATCGATCCGGCCAACTGGCTGCTCAAGAGCACGCCCGACCTGGCCGTGCGCGTGGCCGTGCTGCGCGGGCAGCAGCAGGTGGCGCAGGGCGACCTGACCGCCGCGTTGCAGGAGTATCAGAAGGCGCTCGACTCCAACAAGAACAGTTCGCTGGCGGCCTATCGCATCGGCGAGGTCTTCTTCATGCAGCGCAACTACCAGTCGGCGGCCAACTCCTTCCGCGACGCTCTGCGCGGCGACGGAGACCCCAGGTGGGTCGAGGTATGGAGCCACATCGAGCTGGGCCGCATCTTCGACCTGACCGGCCAGCGCGACCGCGCCGTCAACGAGTACCGTCTCGCCGTCCAGACCAACGACAATACCCAGGGAGCCGTCAACGAGGCTCGCCAACTCATGCAGAAGCCATACAAGCGCGACGACACCGGAAGCTAGCCCGAAGCAGCACGAACGTCCGGGTGCCCCATCCTTCGCCCGCCGATGACGTTGCGGGTAGACAGAGGTCTTCCTTCGGGCGAAGGGTGGGAATGGAAAAGGCTAAACTCACCACTGTTTCGGATGGGAAAGACGCCTGATTGAGCGTTCTTCATTCCCACCCTTCGTCCGCCCCGAATGTACTGGCTACCCGTTCATGCATCGGCGGACGAAGGATGGGGCACCCGGACGTTCGTGGCAGGGCAATCTCAGTACACAGATAAATAGGCCGTCACAGGACCTGATGGAAGCTCCTTTTTCCGTTTGAGTAGAGCCATCCCGCAGGGGCTAAAGAAGTTGCGGAACAAGTCGATATGTAGCAAAGACGAACAAGTCGGAACGCTCCAGAATACTCTTGGAGCGATTTCCGAGCCTGGATGGTGCTTTTCTCATCATCTTTTTGGGCACCGTTTTCGTCGAATACGACTTTTGCTGTAGCCAGTAAAGCCCATTTCTGTTGCGAGGTTCGAAAATGCTTAATGGCCTGTCCTACCCAGAGACAAAACCCTCAAGGGCAGTTACATCTCTTCACGAGTTAGAAGGACACATTTCCCATGACCTATGGGTATTCTTCCGTGAAAATGCATACATCAAAAGTAACCAACATGTTGCAATTAAAACATACAATACAAAAATTAATAGCCACAAATCATTTTCTTCGGCTAATATGAAACTCATGTTTAGGCTTATATTTGCTGCATTTATGGTATGTGTTACCTTTTCTGTTCCGGTTTCTGCCGCGCTGGTTACTTCCATAACAGAAGTAACCACATCTTCTCCACACTGGACGGAGGTCGATACCCCCCACTTCGAAGTCTTCTCAGATGCGAGTCGGGCAACAGCGGTCAGCATTGCGGCTCATTTCGAACAGAT
>WQYS01000446.1 GCA_009781125.1 Acidobacteriaceae bacterium
ATCCGCCAACTTTAGCGCCGGTTCCTGCCAGATCACGCTGCTGGGCAGCGGCTTCACCAACAGCGGCGGCATCGCCGGACCCTGGGGCGTGGCCCTGGACGGAGCGGGTAATGTCTTTATCGCAGACGCCTCGAATTATGCGGTATCCGAGATACCTCGCGTGGAGTCGGTGGGGCTGACGTTTCCGATCACGCAGGTCGGGTACGCGAGCGCGAGCGACACTACGCCGCCGTATGTGACGATGCAGAACATCGGCACCAGTGCGCTGACCTTCACTCCGGCGGTGGCCACGGGAGCCAATCCGGTTCCCGCGGCGAACTTTGCGCTGGACGGCTCCAGCAGCAGTTGCGCGCAGACGGGAGCAGACGGAACTCCCGCATCGCTGGCTTCGAGCGCTGCCTGTACCCTCGTGTTTAACTTTGTGCCTACGGTTGGCGGTCTCCTCAGCGAGGACGCCTTGCTGACCGACAACAGCCTGAACGTGGCTGGCGCAACCCAGTCCATTCCGCTGAGCGGAGTCGGCGTGGAGATTGTGATTTCGCCAACGACGCTTACGGATGGCGTCTTTGGCACGGCCTATTCGCAGACACTCACGGCCAGTGGCTCGCCAACGGCAGGAGCAACGTACAGCTTTGCGGTGACATCGGGCTCGCTGCCTCCCGGTCTGAGCCTGAGCACAGCGGGCGTCATCTCGGGAGTTCCAACCGCAGTAGGCTCCTATTCCTTCACGGCAACGGCAACCGACAACACTGCACCGGTCAGCGGAGGTCCATTCACGGGAACAAGGGACTACACCCTTGTGGTGATCAATCCCGCCGACTTTGCAGTCTCGGTGGCGCCCACGTCGCAGCCCGCTCTTCCTGGAACCTTGGTCAGCTATACCGTCACCGTGACCTCGGTGACGGCTCCGTTCACCGATCAGGTAACTCTGCAGGCCACGATAACGCCGTCAGGACCGACGGCCAGCTTCACGCCGCAGCAGGTGATTCCGGGAGCCATCGGCAGCGGAGCCACTTCGACGATGACGATCCACGTGCCGGTGCAGGGCGCGAGGTTGACTCCGAACCTCGGGATGAAAGCTCCGTTGACGCTGACCGCGCTTCTGCTGCCGCTGGCGGCATTCTGGAGAGGGAAAAAGAAGATCAGACTTCTAGTGCTGCTGCTGGCTGGTCTTGCGGGCTTTAGCGCGATGACCGGCTGCGGCCCCGGAGGCTACTTCTCCCAGCCGCAGCAAAGCTACACGATCATAGTTACCGGAACCAGCGGCAACCTCAGTCATAGTGCCACGCCGGTCACGCTGACGGTGGAGTAACTACCACTCCTTGGCCGCAGTATCGACCATAACCGGAGTTGCCGCTGCCGGAGCCTTCCAGCGCAGGACTGGCTTGCGCGCGGCGGCGGTTTCATCAAGACGCCTGAGCCGCGTGGTGTGCGGAGCCGTCTTTACCAGCTCCGGATTCTCATTTGCCTCGCGCGCGATTTGCCGCAACGCATCCACCAGCAGATCGAGTTCCTCGCGTGATTCACTCTCGGTAGGCTCAATCATCATCGCGCCCGCGACAATCATCGGAAACGAAACCGTGTAGGCATGGAAGCCGTAATCGAGCAGACGCTTGCCCATGTCGCCTGTCTTCACTCCGTGCGGAGCCTGTAGTTTGTCCGAGAAGACCACCTCGTGCATCGACTCCGTTTTGAAGGGGAGATCGAAGACCCCTTCCAGCTTCGCGCGCAGATAGTTGGCGTTCAGCACGGCGTCTTCGGTCGTCTGACGCAGGCCGTCCGGCCCGTTGGCAAGAATGTATGCCAGCGCGCGCACGAACATGCCGAAGTTTCCATACCAGGCGCGCACGCGGCCAATCGACAGCGGACGGTCGTAGTCGAGCGTCAGGATTCGGTTGGCCCCGTCGGACTTCGTCGCCAGTACCGGCGTGGGCAGAAACGGCTCCAGAAACCTCTTGCAGGCCACAGGTCCCGAACCCGGACCGCCGCCACCGTGCGGCGTGGAGAAGGTTTTATGCAGGTTCAGGTGCATGACGTCCACGCCGAAGTCGCCCGGACGCGCCTTGCCCACCAGCGCATTCATGTTAGCGCCGTCCATGTAGAGCAGCGCTCCCCTGGCGTGCAGGATGTCGGCGATCTTGTGAATCTCGTTCTCGAAGACACCGATGGTCGAAGGATTGGTCAGCATCAGCGCGGCGGTATCTTCGTTGACCAGCCGTTCCAGCTCGGCCAGATCGACCATGCCCTTGGCGTTCGACCGCAGATTCTGCGTCTGATATCCAGCCGTAGCCGCCGTGGCCGGATTGGTTCCATGCGCCGAGTCGGGAATCAGAATCGTCTTGCGGGCGTTGTCCTGGTGCTCATGCCAGGCGCGCGCCATCAGAATGCCGGTGAACTCGCCGTGCGCTCCGGCAGCCGGTTGCAGCGTGATGGCGTCCATGCCGGTGATCTCGATGAGGCTCTCGCTGAGCGCCTGCATCACGGCGAGCGCGCCCTGCGAGACGGACTCAGGCTGATAAGGATGCGCTTCGGCCAGCCCTTCCAGCCGCGATACAACTTCATTGACACGCGGGTTGTACTTCATGGTGCAGCTTCCCAGCGGAAACATGCCCAGATCGATGGCGTAGTTCCAAGTCGAAAGCCGCGTGAAGTGGCGGACGATCTCGATCTCGGAGAGCTCGGGCATGATGCCGAGGTCGGTGCGCAGAGCGTCGCCAAGCAGCGACGCGGCATCTACCGCAGGAACGTCCAGCTCCGACAGACGGTAAGCCTTCTTGCCGGGAGACGACTTCTCGAAGACGAGACCTTCGTTCTGATTGACGTGTGTCGTCGCCTTCTTCGGCGTTCCTACGAATTTATCGGCCATTTACTACCTTCATATAAAACTCATGATCCAGTTA
>WQYS01000447.1 GCA_009781125.1 Acidobacteriaceae bacterium
CGAGTACAGCCAGCTTCATCCCAATGTGAAGATCAACTATCAGCCCATCGGTTCGGGCGGCGGAATCCGCCAGGTCACCGAGGGCACCATCGACTTCGGCGCTGCCGACGTCGCCCTGAGCGATCAGGAGATGAACAACGGCAAGGTAAAGGTTCAGCCCATTCCCACCGTGATGGGAGCCGTGGTTCCGGTCTACAACCTTCCCGGACTCAACACGGACCTCAAATTCTCCGGCGATGTGATCGGCGACATCTACCTGGGCAAGATCACCAAGTGGAACGATCCGCGCATCGTGGCCGAGAACCCCGGAGTCAACCTGCCAGCGAAGTCCATCCTTCCGGTCTACCGCTCCGAGGGCAGCGGCACCACCTTCATCTTTACCGACTTCCTCTCGAAGACCAACCCCGAGTGGGAGTCCAAGGTAGGCAAGAACACCTCGGTGAAGTTCCCGGTCGGCGTCGGACAGAAGGGCAACGAAGGCGTCTCCGGCATGGTGCGCCAGGTTCCTTACTCCTTCGGCTACGTGGAGCTGATCTACGCTCTGCAGAACAAGATTCCGTTCGGGCTGGTGCGCAACGCCGACGGCAAATATCTGAAAGCCTCGATTGAGGGCGTCAGCGCCGCCGCCGCGACCAAGAAGATGCCTGCCGACTTCCGCGTCTCCATCACCAATGCTCCGGGGCCGAATGCCTATCCGATCTCCAGCTTTACGTGGCTGCTGATCCCCCGTGGCGGGAGTCCGGAAAAGACACAGGCCCTCAGGGAGTTCCTGAGCTGGATGATCGAGCACGGCCAGGACGAGGCCTCCGGGCTCAGCTACGCTCCGCTGCCCAAGCCGGTGCAGGAGATGGTCCGCAAGACCGTTGCTCAAATGAAGTAATTGTTTAGAAAATCCGTATTCTCGTATTACCAGGTAGGCCAGGCCTTTAGGCCTGGCTTCTCTGGCTTCACAACGAATTGGGCTTTAGCCTCTGAGGTTACATACAGCGAAGACTTACCTCAGGGGCCAAAGCCTGGTTTCGTGGCGAAACGTAGAGAAGTCAAGCTGCGCCAAACCTAAAGGCTTGGTCTACCAGGCTTGACCTGCTTGGAAGTGCTTCTCGATACAATGGTGTGAGAAATACAGGCCAAACCAGAATGCTTTCAGGAACGGAATCATGCCAGGCATGACGGCTGAACAGGAACCCTTGCCAACGCCGCTGGATGTCTCTCCGGCAGAGCCGACGCCGCCTGCGGGCGAAGCGGCTCCTTCGGTTGCGCGCGCCTTTCTGCGGCGGCGGGGAAGCGGGCGCGTCGCCGACAACAGCTTCGCCGTGCTTATGCTGCTGGCTGCGTCGAGCATCTTCGCCGTGGTTCTGTTTCTCTTCTATATTCTGTTCACGCACTCGCGCATGAGCATGGTTCAGTTTGGATGGAGATTCTTCCTGCGCCAGAACTGGGATCCGGTGGCCGGCGATTTCGGTGCACTGGCGTTCATCTACGGCACGCTGGTGACCTCATTTCTGGCGCTGGCGATGGCGGTGCCGCTGGCGCTGGGCGTGGCCATCTTTCTCACCGAGCTTTGTCCGCGGGTGCTGCGCGGCCCCATCTCGTTTCTGACCGAGCTGCTGGCCGCCATTCCCAGCGTGGTTTATGGATTGTGGGCAGTCTTCGTGCTGGTTCCCCTCATGCGCGACTATCTGGGGCCGTTGTTGCAAAAGACTCTGGGATGGACCGGCTTCTTTGAAGAGCCGAACTTTGGCGTCGGCGTGTTGACGGCCAGCATTGTGCTGGCCATTATGATCCTGCCGATCATCTCGTCGCTCACCCGCGACATCATGAATGCGGTCCCCATCAGCCAGCGCGAGGCGGTGCTTGCCATCGGCGCCACGCGCTGGGAGATGATCCGCATCGGCGTTCTGCGCAACTCGCGCATCGGCATCGTGGGAGCGGTCATGCTTGGCCTGGGCCGCGCGCTCGGCGAGACCATGGCCGTCACCATGGTCATCGGCAACCACTCCGAGATCAGCAAGAGCCTCTTCGCTCCCGGCAACACGCTGGCCAGCGTCATCGCCTCGCAGTTCTCCGAGGCAACCGACGACCTCTATCTAAGCGCTCTGATTCAGATTGGACTGGCGCTCTTCCTCGTCACCATCATTGTGAACACGATTGCCCGGTTGATGGTCTGGGCGGTAACGCGCGGGGCTGTCGGGACTTCGGGGAGGGCTACCTAAATGAGCACGCAGCCAGTCCCCAGTCCGCTGTTAGGAATCGTGCGCAAGCCGTCCCGCGCCAACGCCATTCGCCGAAGCATTGCCAATGCGACGGTCAGCGGACTGGCTATTCTCGCAACCATCCTTGTGCTTGCGCCTCTGGTCGCCATACTGATCTACCTGATCTACAAGGGAGCCAGTTCGCTCAACCTGGCGTTCTTCACGCAGACTCCGGTTCCGGTGGGCGAAGAGGGCGGAGGCATGGCCAACGCCATCGTCGGCTCGGGCATCGTGCTGGCGCTGGCGAGCGCCATCGGCATTCCCGTCGGCATCTCCGCGGGCATCTACCTGGCCGAGTACGCGCGCGGAACCCTGCTGGGCAACGCCGTGCGCTTCACCGCCGACGTGCTCAACGGCGTGCCCTCCATCGTGATGGGTATCTCAATTTATTCATTGGTGGTCATGCGTCAGCACCACTTCTCGGCGTTCGCCGGAGGCATCGTCCTGGGAATCATGATGATCCCCACGGTCACGCGCTCGACCGAAGAGATGCTGGCCACCGTGCCTCACGCCATCCGCGAGGCGGCGCTCGGGCTGGGCGTTCCGAAGTGGCGCACCGTGCTCTCCATCAGCCTGCGCACGGCCTCGAGCGGCATCATCACCGGATGCATGCTGGCCTTCTCGCGCGTCGCCGGAGAGACCGCTCC
>WQYS01000448.1 GCA_009781125.1 Acidobacteriaceae bacterium
CTCTTTTTCTTTAGCCTTGCACAGCTCCTCGATGCGCTTGATTTCGGCATCGGTGAGATGCTGAATCTCTTCGTTGGCGCGCTTCTCGTCGTCTTCGGAGATGTGCTTGTCCTTGGCCGCCTTCTTGATGTGATCGTTGCCGTCGCGGCGAATATTGCGGATGGCGGTCTTGTGATCCTCAAGCGTCTTGTTCAAGTTGCGGACCACCTCTTTGCGCCGCTCCTCGGTCATCGGCGGCACGGGAACGCGGATCACTTTGCCGTCCGACATCGGATTGAGGCCGGTGTTTGCGCCGCGAATGGCCTTGTCAATGGCGCTGACCATGCTCACGTCGTAGGGCGCCACGAGAATCGTCGTCGGGTCCGGCGTGCTCATCTGGCCCATCTGCGAGATGGGAGTATCGGTGCCGTAGTAATCGACGTGAATCCGGTCGAGCATATGCACGTTCGCCCGTCCCGTGCGCGTCGCCGCCAGATGCGCTCTGAAGTCCTCGACGGACTTCTCCATGCGCGCCTTCAGTTCTACATATGTACCCTTCAGTGCTTCGATCCCTGCCATTACCGATGTCATATACACGTCCTCGCTGCGCTGATGCGCCCCCAAGCGCATTCTACTGGAATCTGCCGCGCTATCAGTCTAACTTTTTTCCACGGCAGCGGTTTTGCCGGTTTCGTTCGGGTGCCCCATCCTTCGTCCGCCAATGCATCTGCGGGTATCCAGTTTCTGTTTGGGCGGACGAAGGGTGGGAAAGCAGGTGCTCAGGTGTTTTTTCCCATCCCAAACGGTGGCGAGTTGTGCAGTGTACCTTCCCACCCTTCGTCCGCAAAAGAGGCATGGGATACCCGTATCAATCACGGCGGACGAAGGATGGGGCACCCGGACGCTGTTTTCTAATGCCAGACGGGCCTGAAGCGAGTTAGTATGTCTTAACCCTTTCGCGTGAGTCTTTACGAGCAATTTCGTGCCGCTCCCAATCTGCTTACACTGGCGCGGCTCTTTATCATCCCGTTCCTGGTGATTGCAATCCTGGACGGCCGCTTCAAGGTGGCCTTTGCGCTGCTGGTGCTGGCCGGCTGCAGTGACGCGCTCGACGGGCTGCTGGCCCGGCTGCTACGCCAGAGGACCATGCTCGGCCAGTATCTCGATCCCATTGCCGACAAGGTGCTGCTGAGCACGCTCTTCCTGGTGCTCACGCACGCGGGACTCATCCCGCGCTATGTTACGGTGCTGGTCTTCAGCCGCGACCTGGGGATTCTGCTGGTCTCGTCGCTGCTGTTTGCTACCGGAACGCTGCGCGATTTCCGCCCCAATCTTCTGGGCAAGCTGAATACGCTGGTGCAGGTGGTAGGCGTGCTGGTGGTGATGCTGGGCCAGCTTTCGCCCGCGCTTCCGCTGACCGGCGCGCGCTGCTGGCTGCTGCGCTCTATCGCCGTGCTGGCTACGGCTTCGGGAGTGCAGTATGCGTGGGTAGTGATGCGGCGGGTCCAGTCCCATCAGCCGACGGCGGTCTGAGTCCTTACGTGCAGGCTATAGATAGAAAATAAAGTAGTTATAATGATTCCAACGCACATCAAGCCTCGCGGACAGCCCTTTCATGAGTCCTCTATCGTCGAAACACATAACCAAAGGTGTGATTCATTTTGGCTGTGCAGCTCTGGCTGCAACGAGTCACTTTGGCGCCATCATAAGTCCCTTCGTCGGCGCCTTCGACGATACGGCTGCTGACTTTCTGGACAAGGTTATCGGTGGCGATAAGCCCAACTGTGAAGACGTCTGTCGTAAGGCGTTCCGCAAAAGCCTGAACTGTATCCACGAAAAGAATGGCTCGGACTTTGAAGGATGGTTCGACAATTGGGCTGTTGCGCTTAGATACGAACTCTCCACGAAGATTCAGCCGAGCGACGACCCCATGCAGTTCGACTGCCGCTTTCGAGAATTAATGAAGATCCTTGATGCTCAGGGACATGCATATAGAGAGGCAAATCGATCAGACATAGCGTCCATAAACCCCGATCGTCTGAAACTGCGTGACCTGCCGGACGATCTCTTCGAGTTGCTCAAATCCGGCCTTCAAGAGCATTTCTGGACGACCTTCAGAGACCTCCTCCTCTTGCCAGAAGGAGAAACCGCCAGAAACGAATTCTTTATAGATGCGCATAATGAGGAGTGCAACGCACTTAAGAGAATCAATGCCGTCACCCAGAAATCGGCTGATATCATTGACGTACACCTCCGCTAGCAAGCTGCAATGCGCGCAGAGTATGCCGAATACTTCCGCTTGCATCGAATGCCTGATGAGGAAATTGCCGACCTCAGACGAGGCCTCGTCTCTGAACAGGAGAAGGCCAATGCCTTGGAGGAAGAAAAAGAGCGGCTAACAAATGAACTGATCAAACTCCAACAGGAGAAGGCCGCGAGCACTGAATCAATCGACGTACAGATTTCCATGTTGCTCGCCGAAGGCAAACTCGATGATGCCGATGACTTGCTGTCCAGGCAAGTGAAAGCTCAACAAACAAATTATGCCAAGGCCTTTTTCGATTTGGGGAGAATTAAAAAACTCCGTTTCAAATGGGACGATGCTCTCGACGCCTATCGCAAAGCCTGGAAGCTCGAAAAGAATACGAAATACGGCTCCAGTCTCGCCTACCTTGCACGGAAACGTAATCGCTTCAACGAGGCGATTACAACCTACGAAGCTCTGATTCCCCTTTACGCAAACCAAGCCGATCGCGCCGGCGCGCTGAACAATCTCGCAATTCTGTACAGCGACACGAATCGCATGGAGAAGGCCGAGAGCGCTTATGATGAGGCGCTCAAAATTCGGCGTGAACTGGCCGAGTCCAGTCCCGACGTTTACCGGCCTGACGTTGCTAGCACGCTGAACAACCTCGC
>WQYS01000449.1 GCA_009781125.1 Acidobacteriaceae bacterium
GGGTGGAAAACGTCCGTGAATGCCGACGCGGCTGCGGGCGTTATGCGAGACTCGTAGGCATAGTCAATGTCGTGATCGCGACGGTTCAGCAAGTTCAGGAACTCGGCTGAAACACCCCATGTCTTGTTCAATTGATATCCAACATCTCCGTTGACCAGCGCCGTCGCCATGGAACGAAAGATTCCGTCGGATGTTAAATCGCGCGGGCCAAAGTAGCGTAAGCGCAGACTTCCCGAGAAGCCTTTGAGGTCATGCAGCGTGGCTCCCGAGGCAATCACCAGCCCAACCGCTTCGGGCACGCGCCTGCCGCCGGGACTATCCGGCGCAGCATCGTCTCCGTCGATCTCGGTGAAAAGGGCCTTGGAGTTCGCCAGATCAAAATCAAAGGCCAAGTGTTGCAGCGGAGTGTAGAAGTTCGCCCACTCGACACCGTAGCGGTCGCTCGGCTGCCGCGAAGCGACTGTGCCTCCGGTGTCGCCGTCCTGCTGCAGCTCGGAGGCGCTGTGCAGATACCAGAACGAAACCGTGCTTTGCAGATGCGAAACAGCCAGCGTACGCACGCCAACCTCCGCGCCTTTGGTTGGGATCAGCGCAGGAATCGGCGTAGCGGGCGTATCAGGATAAGGATTGCCCGCCGAAACAGGCTCGACCTTCTGCGTCGCGCCGCGCGCGTCGTTGCTGTGAAAGCTGAATCCGCCCTGCACGTAGAACTCAGTGCTGGACCACGGCCCGAAGATCAAACTCAGTTTTGGACTGGGCAGAGCCTTGGCAGCCGTGCCGGTATTGGCCGCCGTAACCAGGCTCGTGACGTTGAAGAGCTGTACATCGCCGCGCAGAGCCGCAACGGTACGAAATCTCTCCGCCCACTGAATTTTGTTTTCGGCATAGAGACCCACTTGCGTGTCTGTAAAGCGATCCTCCTGCGTAGTCGCAGGCAGAGTGTTGCCGGTGGGGAGATCAGTTTTATCCACGCGCACGCGAGCTTCCGACTGGTAAAGGCCGTTGTGAATCCAGTCGTTGCGCAGTTCGAGACCGAAGGTGTTTTCCATCCTGCGGCCAAGCCATTGGCTGAAGATCGTGTGGCGCGCGGCCAGCCCGCCTACCCAGCGCTTGTCCTTCTGTTCGAACTGGTCGCCGCGATCAGGGTCCGTCAGGTAGTAAGTGAAGTTCGAAAACAGATCGAGATCGTAATAGAATCCGTAAGCTCTGAGACTGGTCATGGAGTTCGCGCTTTGGCGATGCCACTCCGCCTGCAAGCTGTAACGCTCGGAGTTGCCCCCGCCGGTCGGGTCCAGAGTTCCAAAGAAACCCACCAGAGGCACGGCGTTGGTGGCAATCTGATCGCTGGAGTTCCATCTTCCGTGGTAGACGCGAGCCGTTACGCTGAAGCCATGGTTGTCTCCGCCGCGGCTGTAGGTCAGCAGGCCGTTGAACTTGTCATAATCGTCCGGATGCTTCCACGGACCATCGTCGTGGTAAGCCTCTCCACCGTATAGCAAGGTGCCTGCGCCGAGTTTTTGCGATGCTCCGAAGACAGCCCGCCCGAATCCATACATGCCGCCTTCGACGGTGAAGAAGTTCCGAGGCAGCGTCTTGAAGAACACCACGCTGGCCGATCCTGCCGAGCCGTAGTTGCCAACATCCGCTGAATATGGGCCTTTCTGGAAATCCACCCGCTCCACAAACTCCGGTATGACGGTGTTCATGTCCGCGTATCCCTCGCCGTGCGCGTGCGACGGCAGGTTCAGCAGCATACCGTCAAGGAAGATGGCGAAGTCTGTCCCGTGGTCAAGATTGAAGCCGCGAAGAAAGTATTGATTGGCCTTTCCGCCGCCGGCGTGCTGCGTGATGATGACTCCGGGAACCGTCTCCAGCACCTCTCCTGAACGAAGAATCGGACGATCCTGAAGCTCCGTTGCGCCCACTGTCCCTTGAGTGGCGGAGCTGGCGACTCCGAAGAGGCTGTCCTCTCGGCCCTGCACCTCTACGGTGGTGTTCACGGACTCCACGTCCAAAGCGATGCGCAGCGAGGATGGCGCTTCGGCGCTTCCTATGGTGAGGGGGACTTCTTTGCATTCAAAACCGGGGCCGGATACAACGAGTAGATAACTGCCTGACGCGAGGCCAGTAAGAGTGAAGGAGCCGCCCGCATCTGACTGTGCCGTCGTTTGCACGGTTCCATTCGCGCTTTGAACCTGCACAGTAGCTCCGCTGATCACCGCGCCGGATGTGTCAACGATAGTTCCTGTGACCTTTTCTTGCGCGCTCACAGTTGCAGCCAGAAATAAAAACACAAGGAAAACCGCAAACAGCCTCCTAGTCAGAGGCGTTTTACTTCGTTCCCTGTTCCATTTTCCGGAAAGTTCCACCAGATCAATGCTCTCATTTTGTAACACGAATGCGCAAATCGTATGCGTTATACATTCCGACAAATCGTGCTACCTATCTCTGGAATATCACCTGGATGTTCTTTAGATGTGCTTGCCAGTCGAGGTCATCACCAGCTTGCCGTGCTTGACACCCTTCAGGCTGAGCATGTGGTCGGCCATGTGTTTGACCTCGCCTGCAGGGCCCTTCATGATTACGACCTCGAAACAGTTTGTGGCGTCCAGATGGACGTGCGTCGCCGCCAGCACGTTGCCGTGATGGTGGTGCTGCGCCTCCGTAAGTTTGTGCGAGAGGTCCGGACGATGGTGATCGTAGATCATCGAAAGCGTCGCTACGACCGGTTTGTTGCCGTTCACCTCTTCCGTCACCAGAGTGTTACGGATAAGATTGCGTAGAGCCTCCGAGCGATTCTTGTAACCCCGCTTCGCAATCAACTTATCGAACTTCTCCAGCAGGTCCTGCTCAATCGAAACGCCAGTTCTGACCAGTTCAGCCATTGCA
>WQYS01000450.1 GCA_009781125.1 Acidobacteriaceae bacterium
GGATGGCGGCCTCCTGCTCGCGCATCTCCCCCAGCAACGCCACCAGAGCAGCCCGATTCGCCGCAAACCGCGCCGCCTTCACGTCAAGTTTTGTCTCCAGATATGCCTCAACAGTCATTACGCCTCGCAAAGCCGTTCAGCACAGCACTTCAAGTAAGATGAGCCATACGGCCTCTGCGGTGAGAGCGCCGAAGGCGCGTTCTATACCAGCCTGGGGCGAAGCCCCAGGTAAAAAGCCCATCCAGGCTGAAAGGGCTGAAGGCCCGCTCTATCGATGTGCAGCATAGTACGGGCTTACAGCCCTTGATTCTTCTTGTAGGCATCTTTCCTGAGGCTTCGCCCCAGGCTGGTATAGAACGCGCCGTTGGCGCTCTTACATTTGATTAAACTCATTTCCATACAGGACACTACCGGATATTTATGTCTCTCAAACTCACCTCCACCGACGCACTTCTGGTTATCGACCTTCAGAACGACTTCTGCCCCGGCGGAGCGCTGGCGGTTCCGCAGGGCGATAGAATCGTGCCGCTCATCAACCGGCTGGCCGAGCGCTTCGAGCATGTCATCCTCACCGCGGACTGGCATCCTTGCGGCCATGTTTCCTTTGCTTCGTCCCATCCCGGCGCGGAGGTTTTTTCTACAATTGAGGAGTCCTACGGCCCGCAGACTCTCTGGCCCGATCACTGCCTCCAGAATTCCGAGGGCGCGGCGCTTCATCCCGCGCTCAAGATTCCCCATGCCGAGCTTGTTCTGCGGAAAGGCTTCCGCCGTGAGCTTGACAGCTATTCAGCATTTCTCGAAAACGACCACCGCACGCCGACAGGTCTGGCCGGATACCTGCGCGAGCGCGGCCTGACGCGGCTCTTCCTTTGTGGACTGGCCTATGATTTCTGCGTTCGCTATTCTGCCGTCGATGGCGCAGCGCTTGGCTTCGAGTGTCTCGTCATCGAGGACGCTACGCGGCCCGTCGGTCTGCCCGGCTCGGTTGAGGATACGAATGCGGCTCTGGCTGCCTGCAATGTCAAACGAATCCAGTCGGCCAGCCTACTTACCTCAAAGTCCTAACTCCTCTGCCTTCTCCTGCATCGCGGCCAGACAGTTGCCGATGTGCTCCTCCAGCGGAATTCCCAGCAGTTCCGCGCCGCCGGTGATGTCCTCGCGTTTCACTGCACGCGCGAAGGCCTTGTCCTTCATCTTCTTCTTCACGCTTGCGACCTCGACCTCGCGGATTGACTTCGACGGCTTCACCAGCGCGCAGGCCGTCAAAAATCCCGCCAGCTCATCGCAGGCGTACAGCGATTTTTGTAAGTGAGTCTGGCGCTCCACGCCTGAATAGTCCGCGTGAGAAAGGATCGCCTGCAAAATCTCCTCTGGCCAACCCAGCTCGCGGAGGTGTTTCACTGCGACGAACGGATGCTCTTCTACCGTCGGATGGCGCTCATAGTCCATGTCGTGCAGCAGCCCGGCTGAGGCGTAGCGCTCGACGAACTCCTCAGCCTCGCCGCCCTGCAATCCGAGCCGCTCGGCCTCGTGGCGGCCATAATACTCCGTACAGGCCGCGACCGCTACTCCGTGCTTGCGCAGCGAGTCGCTTTTCGTCCATTCTTCCAGCAAAGCCAGGGCTTCGCGGCGTCCAAATCGTGACTTTTCCACAGAACTCCTCTCGTCAGGCATGGCTTAAAATCCTATTTGAAATAACTGAATATATTACTACTCTGATTCTTTTTGCCGTTTTTATCCACATTTGCAAAGTTATTCACAGCTTTCCCTTGACTCAAGAGTTACCCCAGTGTCAAGCTAGGCACATTGCATTGTTGCGTTATCGGACATGCAATGCGGTTCATGCTCTGGCCGCCTGCGAAGACAACTATGGCAACCATGTTAGCGCCTGTAGAGCAACGTGAGGTACTGCGTTGTAATTACTGTAGCCTTGTACAGTTTCGGACAGCAAATTCGCTGTGCCGCCGCTGCCACAAGGAGTTGGAGATCGAAGACCCCGAACCGGTGCCTATGCCGATCGGGCCCGTCTCGGCATCTGTCGAAACGGTCGAGGAGCTTCAGATCGCCACCGCTGTCCGCGACCTGCGGCACGTGCGGAACCTTTCCCAGCGGCAACTGGCCGCGCGCATGAACGTACCCCGCACCTACATCTCGAAGATCGAGAACGGCAAGGCCATGCCTACGCTGTCCTCGCTCGACCGGCTGGCCAAGGCCTTGCAGGTGGACATCTCCACCCTGCTGCGCGATCCGCACCGGCGCCACCGTGACGAGACCGCCGTGCTGATGACCGATCCTTTCCTGGCCGAGATCGCCGGGTATGTCTCGCAGTTGGACGACTTGCAGAAATCGATCTTCCTGAACCACGTGCGCGAGCTGGCAATGGGACGCCGACGCTCGTCGTAGCCGAATTTTGTTCTGCCTCGCGTGCCGCAGAGAGGTTATATTTCGCGCGTTACTACAGCTCTCTCCTTCAGGTAATCTCTCTATCGTGTTGGTGTGATTGCGCGCACTACAGCGGTGTGCTAGCGTCAGCAATGAGAGGTCGATTTGCTTCATATTCCGCCCAGCCGCGCACAGGAACTCCCCGCCGACGAGCAGGAACTTTTTCGCAGACTCGATCCGGCGCGCATGCCCCGCCACATCGCCATCATCATGGACGGCAACGGCCGCTGGGCCGGAAAACGGGCGCTCAAGCGCTTTCTCGGACATCAGCAGGGAGCCGAGTCGGTTCAGTACGTCGTCGAGACCGCCTCGCGCATCGGACTTCCCTACCTCACGCTGTATGCTTTCTCGCTCGAAAACAATCTGCGCCGCCCTAAATCCGAGGTCAGCTTCCTGATGAAGCTGCTGAAGAACTATCTGGCCGGCAACGTCAAGCGCATGAA
>WQYS01000451.1 GCA_009781125.1 Acidobacteriaceae bacterium
CGAGAATAAGCCGGAGACGCTTCATGTGGTGGCCTATGACTTTGGCGTCAAGCAAAACATTTTGCGCATGTTGACGCGCGAGAACTGCCGCGTCACCGTGGTTCCGGCGAAGACTCCGGCAGAAAAAGTTCTGGCCATGAAGCCGGACGGAGTTTTCTTCTCGAACGGTCCCGGCGATCCCGAGCCAGTGGACTATGCAATCGAGAACGCCCGCAAGCTGCAAGGAAAGGTTCCGCTGTTCGGCATCTGTCTGGGACACCAGATCTTTGGCCTGGCGCTCGGCGGCAAGACCTTCAAGCTGAAGTTCGGCCATCACGGCGGCAATCATCCGATCATGAACCACTGCACGGGCAAGGTCGAGATCACGGCTCAGAACCATAACTTCGCGGTCGATCCGAAGTCGCTGGACGAGAGCAAGGTCGAGAAGACGCACACCAATCTCAACGACCACACGCTCGCCGGGCTGAAGCACCGGTCGGACCCGATGTTCAGCGTGCAGTACCATCCGGAGGCCAGCCCCGGACCGCACGACTCGCATTATCTCTTCAAGGACTTCCGCAAGATGATGGAAGAGTGGAAGAAATGACGCATCTCCCCGGTGTCATCCTGAGCGAAGCGAAGGATCGCTGTATTTCGTTTGCAGGGGCAATAAACCCCAGTGAAAGCCCGGAGAATTATGCCTTGCATAAACAAAATACAGGGGTCCTTCGCTACGCTCAGGATGACATGGTTTTTTAGGTTTTCAGGCAAGAGTGCAACTATAGGTGATTGAAAAAGAATGCCACGCAGGAACGACATTGCGAAGATTCTGGTGATCGGCTCCGGGCCGATCGTGATTGGTCAGTCGGCGGAGTTCGACTACTCGGGCACGCAGGCGTGCAAGGCGCTCAAGGCCGAGGGCTACGAGGTCATGCTCGTCAACTCGAACCCGGCGTCGATCATGACCGACCCCGAGTTCGCCGACCGCACCTATATTGAGCCGCTCGACGCCACCTATCTCGAAGAGATCATCCGCGTCGAGGCGGAGATGATGCCCGCAGGCTCCGGTAAGTTTGCCCTGCTGCCCACCGTGGGCGGGCAGACGGCGCTGAATCTGGCCGTGCAGCTTGCCGATTCGGGCGTACTCGAACGCTTCGGCGTGGAGCTGATCGGCGCCAAACTGGAGGCCATCAAGAAGGCTGAGGACCGCCTGCTCTTCAAGGACGCGATGAACCGCATCGGCCTCGATATGCCTCGCTCGGCGCTGGTGAACAACATACGCGACGGCCTGGAGTTTGCCGCGAAGCTGGGCTTTCCTGTGGTCATACGGCCTTCGTTCACGCTGGGCGGATCGGGCGGCGGACTGGCCTACAACCGCGAGGAGCTGATCGAGATTCTGACGCGCGGACTGGACTTGTCTCCCGTGCACGAGTGCCTGTTAGAGGAGAGCGTGCTCGGCTGGAAGGAGTACGAGTTGGAGGTCATGCGCGACCTCAAGGACAACGTCATCATCGTCTGTCCGATTGAGAACTTCGACCCCATGGGCGTGCACACGGGCGACTCCATTACGGTCGCGCCCGCGCAGACCTTGAGCGACCGCGAGTACCAGGTGATGCGCAACGCCGCCATCGCCGTGATGCGCGAGATCGGCGTCGAGACCGGCGGCAGCAACGTGCAGTTCGCGCTGAACCCCACTACGGGCCGCATGACCATCATCGAGATGAATCCGCGCGTCTCGCGTTCGAGCGCGCTGGCGTCGAAGGCCACCGGCTTTCCGATTGCCAAGATCGCGGCGCGGCTGGCCGTCGGCTACACGCTCGACGAGATTCAGAACGACATCACCAAGGCCACGCCCGCTTGCTTTGAGCCGACCATCGATTATGTAGTCGTCAAGATTCCCAAGTGGCAGTTTGAAAAATTCCCCGGCGCCGATGAGACGCTGGGCCCGCAGATGAAGTCGGTCGGCGAGGTGATGTCGATAGGACGCACCTTCAAGGAGGCCGTAGGCAAGGCGCTGCGCTCGCTCGAAACCGGCAGGAAGACTGCCGCCATCGAGCCGCGCCGACTGACGCAGCGACTGGTGACGCCGCATCCGGACCGGCTGGCGTACATTCGCTACGCATTCGAGACTGGAATGACAGTGCGCGAGATTGCGCGCCTGACTGCGATGGACCCGTGGTTCCTGAACCAGGTCAAGCAGATCATCGACGAGGAGAAAGCAATTGGCTCCACCTCGCTCTGCTGCGTGAAGGCCGATCAGGTGCGCGCGGCCAAGCGCGTGGGCATCTCCGACGAGCGCCTGGCCGCAAGCTGGGGCTTGCCGGGCAACGAGGGCACGGCAACGGTTCGCGCCTTGCGCCGCAAGCTCGGCGTCAAGCCGGTGTACAAGCTGGTCGACACCTGCGCGGCGGAGTTTGAGAGCTTCACGCCCTACCTCTATAGCACTTACGAGGAGGAGGACGAGGCCACTCCGACCTCGAAGAAGAAGATCATCATCCTCGGCAGCGGACCCAACCGCATCGGGCAGGGAATCGAGTTCGACTACTGCTGCTGCCACGCCGCCTTCGCGCTGCGCGAAGACGGCTACGAGACCATCATGATTAACTGCAACCCGGAGACGGTCTCGACCGACTACGACACCAGCGACCGGCTGTACTTCGAGCCGCTGACGCTGGAGGACGTGCTCGAAGTCTACGAGCACGAGGCTTCGTCCGGAGCTGAGATCGGAATGATAGTCCAGTTTGGCGGACAAACTCCGCTGAACCTGTCGCTGCCGCTGAAGAAGGCCGGAGTGCCGATCATCGGCACGTCTCCCGAATCGATCGACCTGGCCGAGGACCGCAAGCGCTTCGGCAAGCTGATCGAAGAGATGGGGATTCCCCAGCCGCAAGGCGCGATGGCGAC
>WQYS01000452.1 GCA_009781125.1 Acidobacteriaceae bacterium
CGTGCTCGGCGCGCAGGACTTCCGGTTGCCCGGTCTCGGCTCGTACCTGCAAACCGCCGCCAATGAAGGCAACGGAACCGCCATAGCCTGGGGGCTGGCGACAATGATTGCGATTATTGTCGCAATGGATCAGTTAATCTGGCGGCCCGTCATTGCCTGGAGCAACAAGTTCAAATTCGAGCAGAGCTCCAGCGGCGCGGAGTTTCACAGTCCGCTGCTGCACCTGCTGCGCTACGCGCGCAGCCTGCGCACCCTGGAGCGGCGCGCGATTAAACCGCTCACCGAGAACATCTATCAGCGGCTGGCCCGGCGGCAGACGGAGCAGCGGCACAGGGCCGCCACTCGATCAGCAAGCCGCGACGCGCAGAGGATGGCCTGGCTGCGCCGAATCGCTATTGCTATAGTCGCCGTGTGTGTCTTGTACGCAGCCTTCCGCGTGCTGATGCTGTTGCGGCAGGTGGACGGAGCAGAGTTTGGCGGAATCATGAAGGGCGCGCTGGCGACCTTTCTGCGCGTGAATCTGTCGCTGCTGCTGGCCTCTGCCTGGACGATCCCTGTTGGCGTTGCCATCGGCTTCCACCCGCGCCTGGCGAAGATAGCACAGCCTCTGGCACAGATTGCAGCTTCGGTTCCAGCGACCGCGCTGTTCCCTGTCATCCTGCTGGCACTGGTGCGCGTGGGCGGAGGCATGGGCATCGGAGCCATCGCTCTGATGCTGCTGGGAACCCAGTGGTACATCCTGTTCAACGTGATCGCCGGAGCCATGGCGATTCCGTCCGACCTGCGCGAGGTGTCGGCGCTGTTCCGCTTCAGCACCGTGCAGCGCTGGAAGACGGTGATTCTGCCGGGCATCTTCCCTTACCTGATTACCGGCCTGGTCACGGCCAGCGGAGGCGCTTGGAACGCAAGCATCGTCGCAGAGTACTCTCGCCTGCAAGGCGAGACGCTGAAAACGGTTGGCCTGGGAGCCACCATCAGCACCGCAACCGATAGCGGCCAGTTCCACATTCTGCTGATGGCGACCATCGTGATGGCGTTAATGGTCGTGACGATCAACAGGCTGGTCTGGCGTCCGCTCTACCGGCTCGCGGAGACACGATATAAGCTAGGCAACTGAAGACGGCGTCCTGGATAGCCTATAGCCCTTGTCATTCCGTAGCACAGCGGAGGAATCTGCTTTTCTTACACGGCATGAGGCACCACTACAAACTGCCTTCGTGCATCTTTTTATAAGTTACTTCATCTATAACTTCCATGAACGGATTCTCCTGTTACCGGTGTTGCATGCAGCCGCGATTCGCAGCGCGGGCAGCCTGTTGCATCCGGTAACGATTCCATCCAGCCGGTTCCCTTCAGCCCGCAGTTCAGCACTGCGGGTTTTGTGTCTTCACCGTATTCGAATTAAGAAAAGGACATCATGCCCCAGATAACACAAGAGACCAAGGCTCAGCGCGCCGAACGCCTCAAGCGCACCAAGAATCCATGGGAGGCATTCGATGAGGTCTGCCAGTTTGCCCGCGAGGGCCGCAGCAGCGTCGTGCCCGAGTGGGCGTCGCTCTACTTCAAGTGGTGGGGAGTCTACACGCAGGGAGACGGCGCTGGTGTCACCGGCGGCAAGGGCGGCGAGGGTCTCGCCTCCGACTATTTCATGATGCGCGTCGGCATTCCTAACGGGATACTGACTGCGCAGCAGCTCCGCGTCATCGGCGGGCTGACGCGCAGGCACGCGCGCAATCTGGCCGACCTTACTACGCGGCAGAACATCCAGCTTCACTGGTTGACGATTGAATCGCTGCCCGAGGTTGTGGACGCGCTCAACGCAGTCGGCCTCTCGCCAAAAGGAGCCTGCGGCGACGTGGTGCGCAATGTGACCGGCTGCCCGCTTGCAGGAGTCGCGGCGGACGAGCTCATCGATGCCTCGGCCATCGCGCAGGAGATCGCGGACCTACTCACGGCCAATCCTGAGTTCTACAACCTGCCGCGCAAGCTGAAGATATCCGTCACCGGCTGCCCGGAGTGGTGCACCTATCCAGAGATCAACGACATTGCCTTTACTCCGGCGCGCCTGGGGGACGAAGTCGGCTTCAGCCTGCGCGTTGGCGGAGGCCTCTCGAACGAGCCGCATCTGGCCGAGCGCATCGACGCCTTCGTGCGTCCAGATCAGGCTGTTGCCGTGGCGAAAGCCGTTGCGGAGATCTTCCGCGACCAGCAAGGGCTGCGCGAGAGCCGCGATAAGGCGCGCCTGAAGTATCTCTTTATGAAGGAAGGCTGGACAGTGGAGAGCTTTCGTGAAGAGCTTCAGCGCCGCCTCGACTTTACTCTCCAGCGCGGTGGCGAGGAGAGCATACCCAGCGATGTCCTGCGCGACCATGCCGGTGTTCATCCGCAACGTACAGAAGGTCTCAGTTATGTAGGAGCCAGTGTGCTGCGTGGCCGAATCACGGGCGAGCAGTTGGAGGCAGCGGCGGAACTCGCCGAGCGCTTCGGCAGCGGCAATCTTCGCGTCACGGTTTCGCAGAACCTGCTCTTCCTCGACATTCCCAACACCAAGGTCAACGAGCTGGCGCGAGAGCTTGGACGGATTGGCCTGCAAGTAGACGGATCGGTCTTCTGGCGCGGTGCCGTGGCCTGCACGGGCACGGAGTTCTGCAAGCTGGCCATCACGGAGACCAAGGGCTTTGCGCGCTGGCTGGTCGACGAGATGGAGGAGCGCCTGCCCCAGTTCGATCAGCAGCTTCGCCTGCACGTGACCGGCTGCCCCAATAGCTGCGGACAGCACTGGATCGCCGACATCGGCATGGAAGGTAAGAAGATCAAGCACGAAGGCAAGCTGGCCGATGCCTACTACTTCTGCCTTGGCGGAGCCGTGGGTCAGCACGCAG
>WQYS01000453.1 GCA_009781125.1 Acidobacteriaceae bacterium
AGCGAGACATAAGGCGCGCGGTCGAAGATGCGTTCGCCCTCCTGCTGGGCGACGCAGCCGAGCACGGCGAAGCGCTTGCCCTGGCTGTGCAGTTGTTTGTAGTCGTTGAGGCGGTGGAAGACCTTCTGCTCGGCCTTGTCGCGGATGGAGCAGGTGTTGTAGACGATCAGGTCGGCCAGCGCCTCGTCGTCAACTTGAGAATAGCCTTCATGGATGAGCGTGCCGATGACCTTTTCCGAGTCATGGGCGTTCATCTGGCAGCCGAAGGTCTCGATGTAAAACGTCTTGCCCACAAGGTACAGTATAGCGGCTCAGCGCCACTCATCCGAGATTGCACGTCCCCACTCATGTCCCGTCATCACGAAACTTGCGGCAACGGAGGGATCGGCAGGACCGATCTCCTTTACCGTGATATGCATATAGGGTGTTCCATCTTTTTGCACCTCGATCTGCCGCGCAACGCTCACTCCGTTGTAGTCCTCTGGAGATATCATGCGTACCACCAAATTTTGCGTGTAGCACTTGAGCAGATGTCCGGCATCGTCGAACCAGTATGTTGGTGGATATCCTGGATACACCTCGCCATTCGGCCCTTCCAATCCCTTAGTAACCCGGATAGCGTTTACAGGCTGCGGAAGATGTCGGTTTGGGGAGAAGACGAATAAGAAAGAACGCTTTAGAACGCCCCAGGGTCGATTTCGGCTTTTCCGCAACATGTTCACGCCATCGACAGGGTCGCGCCGAATACGCCAGTCCGACTCTGTCATCTTGTCCGTAGCGGGGATCGGCTCGATGATGTCCATCAGCAGCGAGAGTGTATTAGATTTCAGGGGCGGGGGAAAGGAAAGCAATCTTCCTGAATTGGTACGAATGGACATACCTGTTCCTCTGGTTGGTATGCCTTCGGCGATCTGGTACTGCATGTATCCGCTTCGTGATCTTACAAGATGGCTGGAGCCGAGCCAGACCTCGCGCTTCCATTCGGAGGGGCTGATCCACGTATCTTCGTAACGCCCCGACTCCATGCCACCCGATTCTGATGCGACCTGAAATTCTGCTTGCAACTTGTAGGGAGCCATTGATCCTCCCACAAGGAAGCTGGCTGCTCTTCCTTTTAGAAAGTAAGATTTCGCGCTATCGAAATTCTCAGAGCCTGCGAGCCGCATAACTTTGAATTTGACAGAGATTCGACCGGTCGCCTGCACGGGAACTCCGTCTCGCAGAATTGGCTTGAAACGCATCGCCTTGAAACCGGCTTGTGCTGCATCAATCAATCCGGGGTTGTCGGAGATGGGGTTATACATGTCGCGGATATTTCCTGCGCGATCAAGCATAACCTTCGTCCACACCACGCCCTCAAATGGGCCGTCTTTAACCGGCGGCCACGAGAACGCCGGTTCAGAGATCAGGTGGCTGCGAAGCTCGTCCTCGCTGACTGTGATGGTACGGATGGGGTGTTGGTCCCCACCGAGGGCATTCGTGTCAAAGAAGCCGCTCGGAGTCGGCCCAAGGTCCTCCAGTATGCTCAACTTGGCGGAACCCACGGTCATTGCAATCATGCGCCCGTGAAAGTCTTTGAAATCGTGATATTCCCCTCCAAATCCGGGGCCGTATGCGGATAACAACAGGCCAGTCTTGTCCGACACGTCAATGTGCCCCTCGTCGATCGCCTGTTCCTCTGCGTAGTCTTTTGTTGGTCCCCAATTTGCGCTTGTATACCCCATGTTGAAAACTCTCGCTGTTTTCAATTTCTCCTCAAGCACATCCAGGGGTAGAGGCACGGGCTGGATGATTGCAGTTACCAACTCTTCCAACCACTGCGGAAAGTAGTCGCCGTCATTCTTCTGCCAACTGTTCTCGCCATTCCGGATGGCGATCTGGTGAAACTTGGGACAGCGAACTTCACGACGCCACATGGTTGGCGACTGCCACCAGATTTCTATCTCCGCGTTCTTGTTCGTGGCCCTATCGCTCTCGCTGCTTGGCGCAAGTGTAGCTTTTAGGTGGAAGGGTTTCGTTCCAGCTTGATCGAGTGTGCTCTTCTCTACAGCATTCATGACCTGTCCGGCAAGGTCTTCGGCGTGGGAAGGGTATGCGCTGGACGCAGCGAGGCAAAGCACGGCCAGCGCTGCCCGCACGAACAACAGTGAGGGATTTCCTTTGGGTAGAATCGGCATACATTCTCCAACTGGATAGCAGGGCAATGATATCACTAACTTTTAAACGTCTATAGCATTGGTAGACTGTAAACTCTGAGAATCTGCGATGGAATTCAAAGAAGCCGTCAGAATCGCTGTGCAGTCGTTATGGGCGAACAAGATGCGCACCATTCTGACGCTGCTGGGCGTGGTCATCGGAGTCGCCAGCGTGATTGCCGTGGTTACGCTGGTCAACGGAGCCAACGTCTATGTCGCCAGCCGGGTCAATAAATACGGCGCCGATGTCTTCACCCTCAGCAAGCAGCCGCAGATCATCACCAACTACAACGACTTCGTGCGCTATCAGAAGCGCAAGAATCTGCTGCTCGATGATTACCGCTACGTCGCCGCCAACTGCCTCCACTGCGAGCAGGTGGGAGCGCAGCAGACCGCCGTCGGCAAGATCGTCTTCGGTACCCAGTCCAGCACCGACACCACCATTCGTGGTCAGACCTGGGCCATGCCCGAGATGCAGAACACCAACATCGTGCAGGGACGCAGCTTCACGCCTGCTGACGACGAACATGCGTCGCACGTGGCGTTGATCGGCTCCGACATTCAGGAGAACCTGATGAAGGGCGACGACCCCATCGGCAAGGAGATTCGCGTCGATGGCGTTCCTTACACCGTCATCGGACTGGGCGAGAAGCAGGGCAAGACGCTCGGCATGAGTCAGGACAAC
>WQYS01000454.1 GCA_009781125.1 Acidobacteriaceae bacterium
CAGACTATAGACAGGAAGTGATACGAGCGTCACTGCCCATCCCACGATCGCCGGAGTCACCGTGTTGCCTGCGGCGTAAAACGATCGCGCATAGATGCCCTGTGAAGACCAGAAGGCTATCGAAAGCGTGAAGACCGTGAAGTACATCACCGTCGCGTGCGCGTCGGCGGGCGTGAACGAGCCTCCGCGAAACAGATCGACAATCGGCGAGGCCAGCGCGATCATCCATGCGCCCATCAGAAGCGCCGCTCCGAGCACGCGCGAGACGGCGCTGTTGACCGCCGAGGCGAAGTCGCCAAACCGGCGCTGGCTGTATAGAGCAGCAAAAAATGGCAGCGAAGCGGCTCCGGCAGCCTGGCCCAGCAGACTCATCGGAGCATTGAACAGCGTCTTTGCCACCATCAGCCGCGAAATCGCGCCCGCATCGTTCGACGCAAAGTAAGAAAGAATCCACTTGTCGGCAGCCACCAGCGAGACGCCGATCATCAGCGGAAACGTCAGGCGCAGCCACTCCAGAAAAGCGGGATGACGGAGGTTGAGAATCGGCTGATAACGAAACCCGTCGCGGAACGCACCAAACGCCGTAAAAGCAGCGCTGACCATGATTCCCACAAGCACGCCGATGGCAAGCGAGTAGATTCCGAAGCGGCGGTGCAGAAAGACCGCTCCGCCGATAATGCCCAGGTTATAGAGCAGCGGCTGGACCGCCTGGTATAGAAAAATTCTGCGCACCAGCAGCCGCGAGCCGACCACTCCGCCGATCAGAAAGAAGAGCTGGGCGGGGAGCATAATCCGCGTCAGAGAGGTGCTCAGAGCGGCCTGCGCGGGCTGAAATCCCCGGAAGAAAATATGTGTATAGACGGACGCCAGCGGCTCGGCCAGCACAATGCCGAGGCCAAGCACGGCGATCATGGCGTTGAGCACAGCCGACAGAGCGCGATCGCCGCCCGCCTCGTCTCCGCGCGCGCGGTAGCGGTTGAGGATCGTGATCAGCGTGATCGAAGCGACTCCTCCCACAAGGAAGTAAGCCAACTGATCGGGAAGCTGGAAGGCCGCGTTATAGGCATCCGTCTCCAGGCCTGCGCCGAAGATCGAATTGATGCACTTCTGGCGGATAAGCCCCAGAACGCCGGAAAGAATGGTCGAAAGCATCAGCAGCAGCGCTGCCGACATCACAGTGTGCTCGGCTGAAGGGCGAAGCAGCGTGAGCAGTCTGCGCCGTAACTTTGCTTCGCTCATCGACGGTGTCTGAGGTTGAACCTGAACAGGCTCAGGTGCCGGGTTGGATTCATCGTTTCCAATCACTGGATTTCGAAGCTTACGACAATTCTATCGGTAAACTCCACGCCGAGACGTATGCTGTGGTTAGCACAAGTGGTTGTGCGGGAGAAACATGTGGAGAATTTCCGCCTGAAAGTTTTTCGTGCGGTCGCCGGACAAATGAGTTTCCGTAAGGCAGCCGAGTCTCTGCATCTCAGCCAGCCAGCGGTAAGCCAACAGATTCGCGCGCTCGAAGAAGAGACCGGAACGCGGCTGTTCGACCGCTCGAATGGTGAAGGACATGGAACCCAGATTGCACTGACCGAAGCGGGCAGGGTTCTTCTCCGCTACGCAAACCAGGCCGCGCAGACAATGATTGAAGCGCAAAGAGAGCTGGCTGCGCTAAACCATACGGTCGCAGGAGAGCTTCGTATCGGAGCCTCAACCACAGTTGCGCAGTATATTTTGCCGCACATCCTGGGAGCATTTCTTCGGCAATATCCTCATGTGCATCCATCGGTGACCAGCGGAAACACAGAGTACGTCGTCGAAGCGGTGGTTAAAGAGAAGATAGCTCTGGGAATCATCGAAGGCCCAGCGATGCGGCGTGACGTGAAGACGGAGCGGATGGTACAGGACGAGATGGTGCTCGTTGTGAATCCGGAGCACCCGTGGGCGGCAAACAAGACTTCGATCCGCGCTGAAGCTCTGGCGCGGACTCCGCTGCTTCTTCGCGAGCGCGGCTCCGGTTCGCGGCGCGTTGTGGAACGAGCGCTGAAACAAGCCGGACTGCCGCTGAAGTCGCTGCGCGTAGCCATAGAGCTTGACTCAACCGAGGCGATCCTCTCGGGCATAGAGGCAAATCTGGGAGCTGGATTTGTCTCGCGCTGGGCAATTTCAAGAGCGTTGCGTCTGAACATGGTGCGCATCGTCCGTGTTGATGGATTGAGAATCGTGCGCGATTTCAGCTTCGTCCGGCTTGCGGGAGCCGAGCAAACAGGAACAGTCAGGGCTTTCCGAGACTTCTCGTTGTCGGCTGTTGCCAACCTGAAAGAATCGTCCTCATAAGAAAAACTTATCGTCCATTCAAAACTCTGTCTCGACTGGTGTCTCCACGTCCCGCACACTAAAGAAGAAATGGCGCGAAATCTTTTCTTCATCGGCATCATTCTGGCTGCAAGCGGTTTAATCAGCCCTGCTCTCGCACTAGCTATCGGTCTTGTCTTTGGTCTGTTTGTGACCCACCCGTACCACTCCGAGAGCCGGCACCTCTCCAGATTTTTGCTGGAAGTGGCTGTTGTGCTGCTGGGATTCGGCATGAATCTCAGAGAGGTTGTTCACGCCGGACGTTCCGGCTTCCTCTATACCAGCATCAGCATTCTCTTCGCAATGGCAGTCGGCCTGCTGTTGGGACGAGCGCTGGCGGTGGGCAGGCGGCAGTCGCTGCTGATCAGCGTGGGCACGGCAATCTGCGGCGGAAGCGCCATCGCCGCCATGGGACCGGTCATCGAAGCCGACGATGACGATATGGCTGTATCGCTGGGCACGATCTTCCTGTTGAATGCGGTCGCTCTGCTGATCTTCCCGCCCATCGGCTGGAGCCTGCATCTTTCCGAGAC
>WQYS01000455.1 GCA_009781125.1 Acidobacteriaceae bacterium
CCGGCCTCGCGCGAGGCCTCCATCTTGTGCGGATCGGTGGCCGTAACCCCGGTGAGCTGCATGGGCGAAATGCCGATAAACTCTCCGGCCATGCACATGGTGTTGGCCGTGAACTGGCCGCCGCAGGCACCAGCTCCTGGACACGCCGAGGACTCGATCACCTCAAGCTGCTCGTCGCTGATCTTTCCGGCGGCGTGCGCTCCGACAGCCTCGAAGACGTTCTGCACGGTGAGATCGACCTCGCGGCCATCGGCCTTCTGATCGACGAGCGGCTTGCCGTCCGCGCCGACCTTGATGTGGCCCGGCTGAATCGATCCACCGTAGAGCATGAGCCCAGGAATATCGAGCCGCGCCAGAGCCATGATGACGCCAGGCATGTTCTTATCGCATCCGGCGATGCCGACCAGGCCGTCGAGGCTGTTGCCGCGCGCCACCAGCTCGATGCTGTCGGCGATGACCTCACGCGAGATGAGCGAAGCCTTCATGCCCTCGGTCCCCATGGTGATGCCGTCGGAGATGGTGATGGTATTAAACTCCATCGGCGTTCCGCCCGCCTCACGAATGCCCTGCTTGACCGCCTCGGCGATCTCGCGCAGGTGATAGTTGCAGGGGCCGATCTCGGTCCACGTGTTGGCGATGCCGATGATGGGCTTATGCAGGTCTTCCTTGCTGAAGCCGACGCCGCGGAACATGGCGCGCGCAGCCGCCCGGCTGGGGCCTTCGGTGAGAACTTTCGAGTGTTGCTTGGGATCGATCATTTATTCCTTCTTCTCTTCCTGTTACTGGATGGTTGAAACGGCGGTTGCGCCGGGAGTTGTAACGTATTTGATATCTGCAGCAAGTCTGACGACGGCGTCGCTGAGGTTCTTCTCTTTATTCTTTGCCAGAAGCGCTCTGTCCACACCCTCAGAGATTGTCCAAAGCAATGCCTGGGTCTTCGCATCGCGGATGACAATTTGCAGAAAGTCGGACTCGGTAGAGCCGTTAGACCCCTTGGTACTCACGCTCGCAGTGATAATCCCGATTATTGAAAATTCGCACGAGAGATCAGCATCGGCAGGAGCAGCCGCCATCCGGTAGCGTTTTGAAGACTCGAGCAGACGGTAAAGAGTGTTGTATGCCGGAACCACGTCTGCATTCACATTGGAAGTGCCTTTTGCGAGAAAGATGGACTTCGCGGTCGCCAATTGTGCAGGCAGCGGCGCGGGCGCGGGTGTCTGCGCGAACAGCGAAGAACCAGCCACGAGGATCAAGACGAAGGCAAGCGCCTTTAATGTATGGCCAAGTGTTTTTGCTTCTAGGTACGCCAAGCCTTCAGGCTTGGCTCTCTCTGGGCGTGCAACGAATGGGGCTTTAGCCCCTGGGGTATGTATTTGTGCTGCATCGGAAGGCATACCCCAGGGCCTGAAGGCCCGGTTCCGTGGCGAGCCTGAGAAGCCGAGCCTGAAGGCTCGGCGTACCCAGAAGCAAAAGCCAAACCAGGAACCCTTACCCACGGCTTCGGTCGCCGCGGCGACTATGGAACGCGCCTGCGGCGCTTCCGCGATGTGGCCGAACTGCTTCATACCCCAATCCTCTTCAGCGCTTATGCTGCGTTGCTGGCCTTCGGAGCTAACCAGAACTCTTTGTCGTGCTTCACTTCAAATGCGTCCAGCGCCGCCTCATAACGCAGCGTGAGACCGATGTCGTCGAGTCCGTTCAGCAGGCAATACTTGCGGAACGGATCGATCTCGAAGCGTGCCATGAAGCCCTGCTCGTCGGTGACGGTCTGCGCTTCGAGGTTGACGGTGATCTTGTGCTCGGCGTTCTTCGTCGAGCGGGCCAGAAGCTCCTGCACCTCTGCTTCGCTCAGGCAGATGAGGATCATGCCGTTCTTGCCCGCGTTGGAGAAGAAGATATCGCCAAACGTGGGCGCGATCACCACGCGGAAGCCATACTGCAACAGCGCCCATGCGGCGTGCTCGCGCGAGCTTCCGCAGCCGAAGTTCCGCTCGGTAATCAAAATCTCCGCGCCCTTATAGGCCGGGTTGTTGAGGACGAAGTCCTTCTGCTCGCGCCAGTCGAAGAAGAGAAACTCGCCGTAGCCGGTCCGCTCGATGCGCTTGAGGAACTGCTTGGGGATGATCTGGTCCGTGTCGATATTGGGCAGCGGCAGCGGTACAGCCTTGGATGTGAGTGTATTGATGGGTTCCATATCAGTTTCCTTTAACAGCTTCGTGTGCTTGTTGCGCGGCGACTAATTCATCACGCCGAAAGAATGGCCAGACAGATGCATCACCTTCAGGCTGATTTAAAAATTGTGCAAACTCTCCGTAAACAGTTGGCCTTGTTCGTTTCAATCTGAGGGCTGTAAAAACAGAGCAAAAAATCCCAGTTACAATCCCTCCAATCGAAGTAAATTTTGTCTTCCGCCATTTGTAACGGGAATCAGAGGCAAGAAACAAACAACAACGCTCTGCAATCTCTTTTGTCTCTGGCGTCAATTCGTGTTTGCCCTCCAGCTTGTGAGTTTCAATATCGTCATACCAAAACCAAGATATGTTCCAGATCGCCCTGATTGCTGGGTCCGCATTGGAACACCGGCCAAACATCTCAGGATGCGGGTATTCTGCATCGTATTCATCGTTAGTCGTCTCGCAACACAGGAATCTTCTCAACGCGGTGAGAGCTTCATTGCGTGCGGAACGACATACCATGGCGCGCCTAGCGCGAGCCTCCTTTTGCTTCTTCGTACTTCCACTTGCGAATGTCGGTGAGATGCCCGGCGATGGCGGCAGCAGCAGCCATCTCGGGACTGACCAGATGCGTGCGTCCGCCGCGTCCCTGGCGGCCTTCGAAGTTGCGGTTGCTGGTGCTGGCGCAGCGCTCTCCGGGCGA
>WQYS01000456.1 GCA_009781125.1 Acidobacteriaceae bacterium
GATGAATACTTTCCCTTGAGAAATATTGCTACTTCGGACGAAATACAGGGATCCTTCGCTTCGCTCAGGATGACGGTGTTAAGGGGACATCGCGGTCTACAGTAAATACGAAATTGCCATAGGCCCTGGGGTATGCTCTCTTTCCGGTTGAGAAGAAAGCATAGTCGCCGCGGCGACCTAAAGCCCATTTTGTGGCGTGGATTGAGAAGCCAAGCCTAAAGGCTTGGCCTACCTAGAAGCTACTTCTCTATGCCTGATGCTCCTTCGTTACGCTTTAGCTCGCACCGGCATCGGAACCTCAGGTCGTGGCACTGCAGCCGCAACCGCGCCCTCAGGCTCCTGCGCATACTTCTTCAGAAGCTCGTGGTGCAGACAGTACAGAGCAAGCTCCAGCCTGTCCGATACGCCCAGCTTGTCGTAAATCTTGCGCAGATAGTTCTTGATCACCTGTTCGGTGGTGCCGATCTGATAGGCGATCTCCTTATTGCGCATCCCGCGCGTGATGCAACTGATGATGGCGAGCTCTTTCTTCGAGAGCTTCGGCTGCGTGCGCGGATCGGTCAGCGACGCCGCCTGCGCGCGGTAGGCCTCGATCACCCAGTTGACCGAGCGGTTGTCAATCCAGGTTTCGCCTTCGGCCACCTTGCGCACGCACTTCACGAGCATCTCGGGCGCAATCGAGCGCGGCACCACGCCATGCACGCCGCAACGGTACATCTCCACCGTGCTGGCCTCGTCGGATTCCATTACCTGCACGATCAGCCTGGCGTCCGGAGCGTGGCGCACCAGATCGGAGACCGCATTGGAAATGCCTGCAATCAACTGTCCTTCCAGCACCACGACGTTGGTAGGATAGCGGCTCAGCGCAGCGTAGAGATTGGCCAGCGTCTCCACCTGCGCCACGACCTGGATGTTCTCCTCCAGGGCAAAGACCTTCTTCATGCCCACGCGATAGATCGCCTGGGAATCGGCAAGAATGATCCGGATACCGGCGGTGTCCGGAGTCTCTTGCTGCGCCTCGTTACCGTTTCTCAAGGAGTCCATATTTTCGTTATTCATAATGTATTTAGGCCTTTAGGGAATACTCATCCATCACTGCGGCAGCCTTCTTTTCTCCATTTTCTAGAAAGTGTCTCACCACGCGCCCGGTGCACTGGACGGTCACGTCTTTGTTGGTTCCCATCGCTTCGGAAGGCAGAGTCATCCGGAAGTTAATCCGGCTATCAATTGCAGGCAGACGATCGCTCACGAACAGCAGACCATTGGCTGATATATTTTCCGTCACGGCCTCCACCTCCCCCGGCCCGCTCTCGATCAGCATCCGGAGCCGCATGGGAAATCGAACGGCAGTACGCGCGGGATTATCCCCGCAGGGCTTAAGACGCTCGCCCACTTCTCCTCCTCACAGCTCTTTGTTCTCTCTGGTCTGGCGAGCTGTGACTTCTCCAGTGAGGAGTCTAACGTATATAGTAACCATTTCTTCGAGAATCTTCAGCACTTCAGGAACGTAATGTGACCTCGGAATAGTTGAAATTCCAGCCATTCCGTGTATCCTGTCTGGTTCGCAAAATCCGTATCGTTAGATTGCAGAAGCGGTCCCTGAAGACGCCTGTCTCTGCTCCCGCCAGTTACTAACCATGTAACCTGCTGATAAAACGGCGAAAATGAAATAGGCAATGCAATCGCATGAAACGCTTCCAGGTACGCCGCGAAGGGATATCTGCTTTTTGCCAGGAGCAGCAGAATGCTTGAGCACAGGAAGAGTGCATCCGTGGATGGAGAATATCCCTCCGCTTCGCTGCGGAATGACAAAGGGAAGAGTGGATGACAAGGCATAGGAGGGGAGTAGGATCAAAGTATGGACCCGAACGCGGAACGCATCGCGCAGCTCAATCAGATTCTTGCACAGAACCCATCCGATGCCTTTGCGCGCTACGCGCTTGCCATGGCTTATCTCTCCGATGGCCGCGACGAGAACGCTCTCGGCGAGTTCACGCTTTTGATCGAGCACGCCCCCGACTACGTTCCGGCCTATCAAATGTCGGCGCAGACCTTTGTCCGGCTTGGACGCAACGAAGAGGCGCGCGAGCGCATCAGGCACGGAATCGCCGCCGCCAACCGGACCCGTAACCAGCACGCTGCGGCAGAGATGGAGGCTCTTGGAGAGGAACTCGCCTGAGTTCCGCCGCCGGACTTTTCGCCTGCCCGCGCCAAACCTAACGACGCAGCCAGCCATCTATACATACACGTATGCCGATCTCATTGCCAAACACGCTGGGCGCGCTTCGCCAAAGCGAATACACGCCGGAGAGACTCGCCCGCAGCGTCAAGGACGAGCTGCGCGAGAATCTTGTCTGCCGCCTGCGCTCGGGAGAGACGCTGTTTCCCGGCATCATCGGCTATCAGGATACGGTGATTCCGCAGATCGTCAACGCTCTGCTGTCGCGGCATAACTTCATCCTGCTCGGTCTGCGCGGTCAGGCGAAGTCGCGTATTCTGCGGGCGCTGACCTCGCTGCTGGATTCGTATATTCCTTACGTGGCCGGTGCGGAGACTCGTGATAATCCTTACGCTCCGATCAGCAGATACGCCCGCGAGCTCATCGCCCGGCACGGCGACGACACGCCTATCGCATGGCTTGAACCCGAGGACCGCTTTGTTGAAAAGCTCGCTACGCCAGACGTCACCGTGGCCGATCTGGTCGGCGATATCGATCCCATCAAGGCGGCGCGCTCCAATCAGGATCTCGCCTCCGAACTGACCATGCACTACGGTCTTCTGCCCCGCGCCAATCGCGGCATCTTCGCCATCAACGAGATACCCGACCTCGCCGCCAAGATTCAGGTTGCGCTCTTCAACATCATGCAGGAAGGC
>WQYS01000457.1 GCA_009781125.1 Acidobacteriaceae bacterium
GACGACAAGAGGCTGCGATTTTTCGCTCTTGGCAAGGGCCGGAAGGGTGATAAGGCTGAGTGTCAGCGCAACGGCGATAAGACGCATACAGCTCCTCTCCGATAGAGATGGTTCAAAATTCACCGAACACGTGCAGAAGCCAGCATAACCCAGAATGCAAAGGAAAAGGCTCAATCCCGCCTGGGATTGAGCCTCTGTTATTTTCAACCCGAAAAAATTACTTCTGCGGAGCAGCCGAGCGCCGCATCTTCGAGTTCGCCGCAGGGGCGGACTTCGCCGAGTTCGTCTCCGCCAGCGCCTCGTCAATCACCGAGTAAAGCTGCGACGGGTCCGTCACCTGAACCCACTTGCGCGGCGTTACCACCCAGATGGTCGGCGTCTGCATGATTCCGACCTTGTCTCCCAGCGAGCGGTCATGCTGGACCTCGATGGCATACTTGCCCTCCGGATCCATGACGAACGGCCGTGTCAGGTTGTGCTTCTGAAAGAACTGCTGCGTGAAGCGGTCCAGGTCGTCCAGGCTGGCAATCTTGATCTGCGACGCATAGGTCTCGCTGCGGAACTGGTCGGCCATCTGCGGCGAGACCGTATCCTGCAAATAACGCGCCGTGATCGCAGCCTGACGGCTCCATATATGCATTCCGCCCAGCGGGAAATCATAGTGAACGTAGGGAATCTTGTAGTGTTCCAGAGCCGCGCGAATGACCGGGAAGGCACGGGCGCAGGCCGGACACTCCAGGTCGTCGAACTCGATAATGGCGACGCTGTGTCCAGCGGGAGGCTTCAGGATGGAGGTGTCCTTAAAGGTATTGCCGGTTCCCGCGGGAACCGCGTACTGGGCTTGAGATGTGGCGGCGGCAACCAGCAGAATGGCGCCAAACATACAGGACGATAGCCGGACAAACGACAACATTCGCATACGGTTCTCTTTGACGGACTCCGTTTTGGTGAACGGAACCTGTTTCTATCTTAGACGAACCGGCGCGGAAGATGTATGAAAATGGGCGATTTCGGTAGCCCCCACGGTCACGGATCATTTAACATGGAACCAGAGCAGAGTGAAGAATTCTTTAGCCAATCTTTCCATGCGCGGCGGTGTTCTATTTCTCGCATGCCTGGGGCTCTCGATAGCCGTGCAGGCGCAGACCGCCCAGGAGCTTCCGCAGGCTCCAACGCCAAACTCCGCCGTGCTTACGCTTCCCAGCGGAGTCGCAGTTGATCGCGCAACGCCCGAGGCCCTGCCGCTCAGCCTCAACGACGCCATCGAGCGCGGCCTCCAGTACAACCTGCAAGTCAGGCTCAGCCGCGAGAACGAGCGCCGCGTTCACGGACTCGCGCTCACGGTCAATAACAACCTGCTCCCCAACATGAGCGTCCAGGCCTCGACCTCGACCCAGATGATTAATCTGGCGGCAATGGGCTTCAAACCGTCGGCGCTGGCGGGGCTGGCGATTCCCGGCCTCAACCTCGGCAACTTCGAGTTCAAGCCGATCGTGAAGGTGGACTCGACCGCGGCGCAACTGAACCTGGAGCAGCAGCTCTTCAACGTTCCGGCGTACCACCTCTACCGCGCCGCGCAGAAGGCCGCGAACGTCGCCGCCTACACGACTCGAGACGTGGATCAGGCGGTCATGCTTGCCGTTGGAACGCAGTATCTGCGCACAGTGGCCGACGCCGCGCAGATCGGCAACGCCCGCGCTCTGGCCGCCGCCGATCAGGTTGCCTTCGAGCAGGCCCGCGCCCTGCACGCCGCAGGAGTAGGCACCAACCTCGACGAGCTCCGCGCCCGCGTGCAGTTGCAGACGCAGCAGCAGGAGCTGATCAACACGGAAAACGTCTTCGCCAAGGACAAGATCGCGCTGAACCGGATGATCGGCCTGCCTGCTGAACAACAGATCACGCTTACGGACAAGGCTCCCTACGAAGAGTACGTGGAGATGCCCATCGAAGAGGCCAGGGCGCTGGCCTACGCGCACCGCAACGACCTGCTTAGCCTCCAGTCGCAGCAGGACGTCGCCGATCGCACGCTGCGGGCTACGCGCGCGGAGCGGTTTCCGTCGCTTGCGTTCCGGGGATTCTATGGTGTGTCGGGCGAGACGCACGGACTCTATCATGGAGTCTTCGCGGCATCAGGACGGCTTAGTTTCCCCATCTTCAACGAAGGACAGTTGCGCGGCGAGCGCCAGGTGGCGCAGGCTCAGGCGACCGGCTTGCATCAGCAGATCGAGAGCCTGCGGGTGACCATCGAGCAGCAGATCCGCTCGTCGATGCTTGATGTCGAAAGCTCGAAGCAACTGGTGATGGTAGCGCGGTCGAACGTCGATCTGGCTACCGAGGCGCTTCAGGACGCCACCGACCGCTTCCAGGCCGGTGTCAGCGACAACCTTCCCGTAGTAACGGCTCAGGCCACGCTGGCCGGAGCGCAGAGCCAGTTGGTTGAAGCGCTCTATCTGTACAACCGGTCCAAGCTGGCGCTCGCCCGCAGCACGGGTGTCTTCGCAACAAAGTAGGTTCTTTCTTTTACCCCGCCACAGACGGACGGATAAGGGAAAACAGATGGCTTACAGCGTAGCTCTCTCCCACGGAAGCGGCACTCTGACGACCGCCATTCCGGCGGCTTCGGCGGCCTGGATGCCCATATCGCCGTCCTCAAAGACCAGGCAGGCGCCGGGCCGGACTCCGAGCCGCTCTGCGGCCAGCAGAAACGGTTCTGGATCGGGCTTGCCCCGCTGGTAGTCGCCCATGCACACCAGGGTTTCAAAGCGGTCCAGCAGATGGATGGCGCGGAGCGACGCCTCGACCACATCGCGCGTGCCCCCTGAGACCACGGCAAACGGAACCCTGCCGTAACTGGCTTCGATATGCTCCA
>WQYS01000458.1 GCA_009781125.1 Acidobacteriaceae bacterium
AAGGCTTTTCGTCTGTACAAGGAAGCTGCTGAGAAAGGACATCTACAAGCACAGGCCAACCTAGCCGTAGCATACATGGATGGCAAAGGGGTCAAGAAGAATCTTAAAGAGGGCTTGTACTGGTTGCGCAGAGCAGCACGAAGAGGTGATGACAAAGCTCAATACAATCTTGGCCGAGCTTACCTAGATGGAGAAGGTGTTGCACGAAGCTTAAGTGTAACCGGACGGCCAAACCACAGTGGTAGGGATTTATTTTTGCGAGGAGCGTTTGGCGGCCCAAGCGGCGGGGGTGAGTTGGCTGAGATCGTCTGCGGAGGAAAGATTGGCCAGTCGGGGGAGAACCTCAGCCAGATAGTCACGCGGTGATACCCCAAGCCTGCGGCAACTCTCGATCACCGATAGAATCGCCGCTACCCGTGGACCTGCCTTCTCGTGCCCCAGATGCAGCCAGTTTCGTCTTCCCAGAGCCACCAGCCTCATCGAATTCTCCGCAGAGTTGTTCGTCAACTCCAGTTCGGGATACTCCAGAAACTTCGTCAGCCTGTCCCACAACGCGAGCGTGTACTTGCAGGCCTTGGCCAAATCGCTTGACGGCAGCGACTGACTCAACACCGTCTGCAGATCTTCGCGCAGCGGCTTCAGCAGCGGCTCCGTTTCCTTCAAACGTAACTGATGCCGCTCGGCGTGATGGAAGTTCTGCTTACGTGCCCTGGCATCGACGGCAAATAACCCGTCGATCCGCGTTACCAGACGCGCCGCCGCCTCGTCCTTGCGGTTGGCTTGCAACACCTCAAAAAAGTATCTCCGCGCATGGCTCCAACAGGCCGCATGAACCATCTTCTTCCCGCCCACATCGTGATCGTAGGCATAGTAGCCATCGGTCTGCAGAATCCCTTCGTAACCAGCCAGAAACTTTTTCGGACCTTCTCTGGCCCGGTTCATCTGAAAGTCGAAGACGACGCTTCCTCCCGGAGAGCCGTACTGCCACAGCCACGCCGTATGATTCTTGCCCCGCTTGTCGTGCATCTGAACTGCGACGCGCGTCTCATCGGCCTGAAGGTAATGGCTGCGAAGAATCTCCTTGCGCATCGCGGGCTTCAACAACTCGAGCAGATCGCCCGAACGCATCATCCATCCGTCCATGGTGGTGCGGCGAATCAGCACGCCCGTGTCGCGCTCCACCAACGCGCTCTGGCGATACAGCGGAACATGCGCCGTGTACTTGTTGAGCAGCGTGTCGATCACCACGCGATCCGAAACCAGGCTCTTCGCAATGATCCGCTCCGGCATGGGTGCCGCCATCACGCCTACCTCCGCGCAGCAGCGACAGGCACGCTTTTCGCGCTTCGTGACCAGCACGAAATACTCCGCTGGCTTCACATCCAGAACTTTGTTTTCGTCGTAGCCAATGACCACGGTCTCGCTGCCACACTGCTTGCAGTGGAGTTGATCTTCCGTACAGACCAGCGTGCGCTCGATGCGCGGCAAGTTCTCCGGCAACGGACCGCGTCCTGGATGCTTCTTGCGATCCTTCCGCTTCTGCTGATTCTGTTTCTGAATCGGTTCCAGCGGGTCGCGGGTCGCCTCGGCCTCGACCTCCTCAGAACTCACTCCAGGCTCCAGGTCCAGCAGACTCAATTGCAGACTCGACAGCTTCTCGCTCGTCGGACCGTAGCGCTTGATCCGCGCCAAACGAAGCTTCTCTTCCAGTAACTGAATCTTCAGCCTGGCTACGTTCAACTCTCCGGATAACTCGGTTATCTTATTGTTCGACTTACTCAGTTCCGTCAACCTATGATCGACAGCATCCAGTAAAGACGCTGGTAAATGCGTCCTCAACTGCTCCAATAAATTATCCGGACTGGAGAACTGACTCACGACAACTTAGAAATTAACAGAGTACAGAATCGAAGACAAGTAGGTTACGGTTAGAAATATATGTTTTTTATGAAGGGTATTTACGAAACCACTTCCTCGGCCTGGCTTGTTCCAGATCGATGCCGTTCAACAGCAGAGATAACTCGTCGACTCGCATCTCGATGCGCACTGCGGAATCGGCAGAGGCGGGCCAACCAAATCTGCCGCGCTCCAGACGCTTCGTACATACCCATAGCCCGGAACCATCAAAGACCATCACTTTTAATCTCGTCCGCCGCGCGTTGGTGAACAAAAACAGATGGCCGCTCAGAGGATCGCAGCCCATCTGATCTCGCACCAAGCCATACAATCCTTCGAAGCTCTTGCGCAAGTCCACCGCCCCCACCGCCAGATACACCCGCGTGGCTATGCCCTGACCAAAGATCATGCACGTTCCAGTGCCGCAACCACGCACTCCAGAACGACCATGTCTGTTCCGGCGCTGACCTCGACGCGGCGTCCGTTGGCCAGAACCACAGTCAACTCCGCTGCCGCACGGTTCGGCTGGTGTGTCGTCGCAGGACGAATGTCCACGGCCACCAGACGCGGCCCCGATGGACTCTCCCGTGCCCGCTTACGATACAAATCCAGAGCACCCACCGATAGACCGCGCCCTGTGCAGAATGCTTTCCGGCTCAACCCGCTGGCTTCAAACTCCGCCGCCAAAGCCAATGCCTCGCTCCGGCTCCGACGACGAACTCCACTCCATCCCGTTCCACTCATCCCTGCATTGCATCATAGAAATTTCCTCTCGAACAGTGTGGATTCGTCGTCCGCTTACTGTTCAGCAGTCATCAGGGCGTAGTAGAGAGCGACATCTCCAAAGCTGTGGATCTGCCCAAGGACCAGGCTCATCTTTGCAAAGTCATTCCCAGTAAGGTAGCCATGGATCGCCCATTGCAGTTTCGCAATTTTGCCAATGGTAATTCGCTTGTACGGATCAA
>WQYS01000459.1 GCA_009781125.1 Acidobacteriaceae bacterium
CGGATATGGACGGCGCGAGTTGTTTCCTTGTTCGGACGTTGATCTGCTGTATCTGCTGGATGCTCACGCCGCCGAGCGTGATCTGAAAGGCTCGTTGCAGAGCATCGCGCAGCAGATGTGGGATGGCGGGATTCGTGTCTCGTCCACGGTGCGGCGGCTCAGTGAATGCGAGCGCTTCGCTGAGGATAATCCTGCCTTTACCATCTCGCTGCTCGATCACCGGCTGCTCCTGGGAGACACGGCGCTCTATGACAGGCTGGCGCAGGAGGCAGTTCCGAAGCTGTTCGAACGCGACGGGCGGCGTGTGACGGCGCGGCTGATCGAATTAACTCGTCAGCGCCACGCAAAGTGTGGCAATACGATCTTCCATCTCGAACCCAACGTGAAGGATTGCCCCGGCGGTCTTCGCGACGCGAATGTATGCGCCTGGTTGGCGAAGTTGCAGCGGGTGGACATCGCCGAGGACAGCGAGTTTCACCAAGCCGTGGAGTTTCTGCGGCAGGTGAGATGTTTCCTGCACGTCCGGCACCAGAGAGACGATAACACGCTGGACTGGGCCGCTCAGGACGCTGCAGCCGGGCAGGGCGTTGGCTTGTCCGAAGAGACGCCACCGCACGCGGACGCTGCCTACTGGATGAGGCATTACTTTCGCCATGCGCGGAGCGTGGAGCGGCGCGCGAAGCAAATGATGGACGCGGCAGAGGTTCGTGTTCCAGCGAAGGTATTCGGCTTCCATCGCCGCATCCGCCGGCAGGAACTGGCAGCCGAATCGTTCCACGTGGAACATTCTCAAATTGTGTTGGATGCTGCTCCCGGCAACGAATTTCATGACGATCCGGCGGCTGAGCCTGGAGTTGTGTTGTCCATGTTTGCGGCGATGGCGCAGACGGGGGCGATGCTCTCTGGCGAATCGGAGCGAAGACTTTCGCTGGCGCTGCCCGAGCTATCGAACAACCTGGAAGAGGGCCCGGCGCTCTGGCATCTGTTGCAGCAGGTTCTCTCAGGAAGACACGCGAGTACAGCTCTGCGCGCGATGCATCAACTTGGCATTCTGGAGCTGCTGATTCCGGAGTTTCACGGCATCGACGCGCTGGTGCTGCGCGATGCCTATCATCGCTACACCGTCGATGAACATACCTTCGTGCTGATCGACGCGCTGTACGCGCTTAAAGACCCACAGACTGGTTCCGCCGCAGAGTGGCGGACCAGGCTGGGCATGTTGTTCGGCGAGCTACCGCATCCGGCATTGCTGATTCTTGCGGCTCTGCTGCACGACACCGGCAAGGGCCGGAGCACCACCGACCATGCGCAGGAAAGCATGAAGATGGCTGCAAACGTAGTCGCAAGGCTCGAACTCGACAGCTATGAAAGCAGCCTGGTGAGCGAGCTGGTTGGCAATCATCTGGAGATGTCGCGCGCGCTGCGCCGCGATATCTTCGACGCCGAGACCGTTGCGGCCTTCGCCGATAAGGTGCAGACACCGGAGGCGCTGCGCATGTTGACGCTGCTGACCTACGCCGATATTCAGGCGGTGCATCCGGATGCGCTGACGCCGTGGAAGGCGGAGAATCTGTGGCGGCTCTACATGGCCACGATGAACCACCTCGACCGTTGCGTGGATGAAACGCGCGTCCATACGCGCGAAGAAAAGGAACTGGTGCATCGAGTCGCAGCACTGCTGCCGGGACGCGAGAACGACGTGGCGCGGTTTCTGGAAGGGTTTCCGGAACGCTATGTGAGGACGAAATCCGTCGAACAGATGCGCGCGCACTTCGGCTTATCCGAGCAGCTAGCAGAGGACAAGGTGCAGCTTGATCTTCGCCACAACGCGGTCATGAGCGAGTTGACGGTGCTCGCGCCGGATCGCGCCGGGCTGTTTGCCAAAATGACCGGTGCGCTCGCTGCGTGGGGCATGAACATCGTGACCGCAGACGCATTTTCAAATCGTCAGGGCATCGTTGTAGACAGCTTTCGCTTCTCAGACACGTACAGGACGCTGGAGATGAACCAGAGCGAGCACGAGGCTTTTCTCAAGAGCATTCATGATGTCCTTACCGGGGAGCTTTCTATGGAAGAGCTGCTCGCGAGTCACAGGAGAGGACGAAGAAAGGCTGCGAAGATCGTCGTCGAGACGCAGATCGAATTCGATGATGAGTCCTCCTCGCACAGCACGCTCGTGGAGGTGGTCGCGCAGGACGCGCCCGGTCTTCTGCGCGCTTTGAGCCTGGCCATTGCCGAGGCGCAATGCAACATCGAGGTGGCGCTGATCGATACCGAGGGCGAGCGCGCCATCGACGTCTTCTACCTGACGCGCGACGGCGGAAAGCTCGGGCAGATGGAGCAGATGCGGCTCAGGGAGGCGTTGCAGGCAGCGGTTGCGAGCTAGCGCTTCCCAAGCGTTGATTCTGAACCAATACAAAACTGTCCGAGACTTCGACAAAACCTCTATTCATAGCCTCCAGTCGAGCGGTAGAATGTGTCTTGTATCCGACAATGGAGGATTGCGTTTATGGACAGGCGTGAGTTTCTGTCTGGTTCTCTTGCTGTGTCGTTAGCAGGCAAGGCCCGGGCATTTGGATTGGCAGCTTCAGCCGCTGCTGGCGATGCCATCGCTAACCCCATCACACGTGTCAATGTTGGCGAGATCAGGAGATACGAAGAAAGCCGTGGCGACACGTGGATAGCCGCATGGGCTGAAGACGATAACCTGTATTCACCCTCCAACGACACGACTGGTTTTCGCAAGGCGTGCCACACCAACCTGGCCTTCAACCGCCTCGAAGGCAGTGATCCGCTTCATCTGAGCGGGATTACGGTCAATACGATGGAGGATTACGGAAAGGCAGGCCAGAC
>WQYS01000460.1 GCA_009781125.1 Acidobacteriaceae bacterium
AGTTCAATGTCGAGTCTGAAGCAGAACTGCGTCTTCTGGCAGCGCGGGCTGAGGCCCTTGGTGTTCGCGCAAGATTTGCGCTGCGCGTCAATCCGGATGTCTTTGCGGAGACGCATCCGTATATCTCAACCGGTCTCAAAGATCATAAGTTCGGCATCGACATCACTCGCGCCCGCACCATCTATCGCAAGGCGGCGCGCTCGAAGTGGCTGGACGCCTGCGGCGTGAGCGTTCACATCGGCTCGCAGATTCGCAGGGTCGATCCCTTTGAAGCAGCCTTGAAGCGCGTGGTGTCGCTGGTCGAGCAGCTTCGCCGCGATGGACACAACATCCGCTACATCGATGCAGGCGGCGGCCTAGGCATCGACTATGGCTGGAGCGCATTCAACCCCGGTCATCAGGTTGCGCGCTATGCGCGGGCGCTGGCGAAAGCGCTCGGCTCAGAGCAGGCTCATCTGCTGCTCGAACCGGGCCGTTTTCTGGTGGCGCAGGCAGGCGCGTTAATCGCGCGTGTACTCGTCGTCAAGAAAAATGGAGAGAAGAACTTCGTCGTCACCGATGCGGGTATGAACGACCTGATCCGCCCGGTGCTCTATCATGCTCACCACGAGATTCTTCCGGTGAAACAGACTGCAAGCAAGACGATCATCGCCGATGTTGTGGGGCCGATCTGCGAGTCCAGCGACTTCTTCGCGCGTGACCGCGAGATTGCGAACGTAAAGGCGGGCGATCTGGTCGCGGTACTCGATGCCGGAGCCTACGGCATGACGCTGGCGTCGAACTACAACAGCCGTCCAAGGCCTGCGGAGATACTTGTCGATGGCGGCGCGGCGCGGATCATCCGCCGCCGCGAGACCATGCGCGACCTGCTTTTGACGGAGACGGCCTGAAAAATCTCCGCGCGTTCCTATTAAATTCGTTATCCTGAGCGAAGCGAAGGACCCCCGTATTTTTCTTCCTTGCCAATCGAGTTTTCAGAAAAGGCGAGTCTGGCTAAAAATTTACGTTTTCCATGGAAATTTATCACCACTTCAAACGAAATGCGGGGGTCCTTCACTTCGTTCAGGATGACGTCTTCAAAGGAAGCGTTATAGCACTACAGCAACATGAAAGTGCTCTTTAACCATCGCGTTACGGTTGAACGCTCTCCAGTTTGCGATTGATCTTTTCCAGATTCAGCGGATAGGTTCCGTACTCCTTCACCAGGTCAACCATGTAGGCATAGCTTTCCGGCGCCACCTCGGACGATACGGAGTGGTCGGACTGGCAGATATATCCGCCGCCAACGCCTGTCTTCAGCTTGTACAGAACCTCCCTGGCGATCACGTCTTTATTGCCGGATTCCAGCGCGCGCACGTCCACATTGCCCACGAGCGAGAGCTGCGGGAACTGTTCCTTGAGTTTCACCGCGTCCAGTCCCGCCTTTGCTTCCAGCGGATTGTAGCCTTGCAAGCCGATATCGATGAAATCCTGGTAGACGCGCGTGGCGTTGCCGCATCCGTGGTAGATGACCATAAGGCCGGCCTCGCGGCAGACGTCGATGACCCGCTTGACGATTGGCTTGAAGTACTTGCGCCACTTCGCGGGAGCGAACATCATGCCGCCTACATACGCGATGTCCCCCCAGATGTACATACCCGAAAGCCGCTTATCCTCGGCCTGGACGCGCGCCAGCTCCACGATAAAATCTCCGATGCGCGTCATGAAGGCCGCAAAGGCCTCCTCGTCCGAGACCATCCACATCAGCGCGTTTTCGGTGCCGATACAGCGCCACAGATACTCGAAGCCCTCGGCGACGGAGCCGAAGACGGGAAAATCCGCCACGTAGGCGTCGACCCGGTCGCTCCAACTGGGCAGCGAGCCGAGCAGTTGATCGGTGAGGCAGTTGATCTGATCCTGTCCAGCCCTGTTGAGACGGCGCTTGTCCCGGGGAGACTCAAAGACGAAATCCGCCATCTGCCCGGGCTCCTTCACGCTGAACTCGTCAAAATGAGGCATGGCCAGGTCCGCCCGGCGCATGACCGTTGCGCCAAAACCGGTTTTGACGAGAATGTCCTCGCCCTTCTGCCACACGACATCGAAATCTTTTATGACCGGGTCCATATTCGGGTTGACCACGATGTAATCCAGATCGAAGCGGCGGTACAGGTCGCAACCTTCCCCCCATGCCTTGACCGCCTTCTTGGAAAAACCTGTCCAGAAGAAATCCGAGATCGGCACCCTGTCGCCCTCTTGATGGTTCAGCGCAGCCCGTAAACGTTCCAATTTTGCCTGTTTGCTCATTTCCGCCTCTTCCGCTGTTCACGCAGGCAGGGTGCGATTGCTGCACTCCGAAGCCTGCGAGGAACTGTGAATGAAATCCAGATGATTATCATACTATCTCGTCTGAAGGAGATAATTCTTTACCGTCCGCAAAGAATCTTCACGGCCCATGCCGGGTGCATCCCCGCCCCTACCCATGACACGATAAAAGTCGCCGCGGCGACTCATGAGTGGGGCACCTAATACCCGGCTACAATAGCAAAAGGCGGCCACGCCTTTTGCTATGGCTTATCAGGTTCTCGCACGGAAGTACCGTCCTCAGCGCTTTGCCGACGTCGCCGGCCAGGATCACGTGACGGTCACGCTGACCAACGCGCTCACCCAGGGACGCATCGCGCACGGCTACATCTTCAGCGGACATCGCGGCATCGGCAAGACGACCATCGCCCGCATTCTGGCTATGGCGCTGAACTGCCGCAACGCCATCGGCTCCGCTGAGCGGCCTACGGCAGAGCCTTGCCAGGCCTGCGATAGCTGCGCCGAGATTCGCGCCGGAAACTCCGTGGACGTCATCGAGATCGACGCG
>WQYS01000461.1 GCA_009781125.1 Acidobacteriaceae bacterium
CTCCTGCCCGTAGCCGGTCGAGCCGCGCGGATTCACCATCACCACGACATAGCCGTTGGCGGCAAACAACTCCGCATTCCAGCGATACGACCATGAATTGCCCCAGGCTCCCTGAGGTCCGCCGTGGATCAAAAACTTTACGGGATACTTTTTGGACGGATCAAACCCCGGCGGCCTGATGAGGAATCCCTGCAAGCGAGTACCGTCCTCAGCGTTGAACCAGAAGTCCTCCATCGCGGGCTGGTCGAGTTCCGAGAGGAGCCTGTCGTTTAGGTGCGTGATTGCATCCACACCAGCGCCACTCGGATCGCAAACGCCCTTACAGAGCTCCAGATGTGCCGCGTAGCTAATTCTCACAGCTTCCATCGGATTCTTCACCGTCATCCAAGAAGCAACGATGGTCGCGCCATCCGCAAGAGGATGCATCCCGCCGAACTCACCCGTATTGTTGAACAGCATGAAGCGTCCGTTCAAATCGGTAACGAATAATGGCGCTTCGCCATCTTTGCCGGAGACAAAGAGGATTCGCTTCGAGTCCGCCGTCCAGGCAAATTCATCCACCCATGTCTTCAGGTCTGGGAGCAGATTTTTGGTCTTCTTAGTCGCGCGATCGTAGAGCGCCAGACGGAACTGATCGGATTCGTAACCAGCTCGCTCCTGCGAGCGCCATGCAAGATACTTGCCATCGGGCGAGTAGGCCGGATTGAAGTTGCCGCCCAGCGAGGTCGATACCTTGACCGGCTTCGCAGTGGGATTGCTCAGGTCCAGCGTGAAGATGCTGGCGCTGATGCTGATGGCAGGCACCGGATCGAGATTCTCGGTGGAGGCCAGTTCCTTTGAGTCCGGCGAGATGGAGCAGCCACAGCCGCCGCCTTCGAGCGAGAATGGCGGAACATTATGCGGAGCGCCCGGATTCAGATCGCGCAGCGCGCCTGTCGCCAGAGTGAGTTGAAAGAGATGGCTGCGCTTGTCGCCCGTGAAGCGGTCCCAGTGACGGAAGAGAAGGCCGGTAAATATCTGCGCCTTAACTTTGCTGTCGGCCAGAGCCTTGTCACGCTCGGCGTTGCAGCGGTTGCCCTCCGAATCGCCTGTCTGCTCGGTATGAATCACCGGGCAGTCGGGATAGACATCCGAGGTGAAGATGATGAACCTGCCGTCCGGCGACCACTGTGCGTTATCGGCTTCGGTGGCGATGTCCGAGACGCGGCGGGCATTGGCGGTCGCACCCGTTTCGGGATCGAAGTCAGCAATCCACACCTGCTGCCCGTGCTCGCGCGAGCTGAGGAAAAGGATATGCCTGCCATCGTCAGCAAACTGAAGTCCGCTGTCTCCCGGCTTGCAGACGGCAACAGGCTGCGGCTCTCCGCCGGCGACGGGCATAATCCACAGCTCTGCCGTTTTCGTATTTTCGGCAAGGTTGACGGTGGTGCTGGAGTAGACCAGCCACCGGCCATCCCGAGAGACGGCGGTGTCGCCCAGCCGCTTCATGTGCATCATGTCCTCGAAGGTCATGGGGCGTTTTTGCGCTGCGGTCTGCGCCAGCGAGAGCGGCGCCGCAAGAGCAGCGACAACAAGCAGATGGATCAGTCTGAGTCTGGGCATGGTTTTCCTACCAGTACAATTCGATTTCTGTACGAAGAAAAAGTTTACATCGGAGCGGCACAAGTCGAAAAGCAGATCCCTTCGGTCGCCGCGGCGACCTGCGGGATGACAAGGGGAAGAGCTGAAATGACCGGGAAGGCTACCGTTCCTCAGCCCGCTTTGCGGTCTTCGAGCACCTCGTCGAGCAGGCCTGCCAGCGACCCGGCGCGGGAGCGCATATCGACCTGGGACAAGCCTCCGGACTGCGCATCGTAGCGCTCGCGCAGCGATTCAAGCTCGTCGGCAAGGTTCAACGCCGCCAGCACCGCGACCCGCAGCGAATCGACCGTCGTGCCACCGGCAGAGACCGCCCGCATCTTGGAGTCGACGATCTGCGCCAGCCGCTGGATGTACGTGGGATCGGTGCCGCGAAGTCGATAAATCTGATCGTAAATATCGACAGAGGTTGACTGGCTGGGAACAGTCACGGACGCCTGCGGCGGTGCAACGATCTCTGTCTTGTTCGAGTTCATCTGGTTCCAATCCGGACCTGGCATCTGCGCTATACCAGGTCGTCCATGTGCTGGAGCATCTTCTCGACTCTCTGGCGCACTCCGTCGCGCTCCTGGGTAAGGGTGTTGATCGTGGTCTGGGCCTCGGACGCCATCAGCGTCTGGTACTCCAACTGCTCGCGCAGCGAGGCCAGCTCGGCCTCGGCTGCGGCGCGCAGCTCGCGCTCCTTCTTTACGATCTCGACGGCGCGCAGGACCTTCTGCTCGAGGGCTTGAAATTCATCTAGATGAAGTGTAGGTGTGCTCATCGTGGGCTGCTCCTAAAAAAAGTATAGATGCGGTTCGGCGTCTCGGGCGCAGGGGAACCTTACTGGGTACGCTCTTTCGTAACGGCTCAGGCGCGCAGCGTGCCCCCGAGCTGCGTTAATGCCTCGATGACGCGCGTCGACCAGGCGGCCAGCTCCTCATCGCGCAACGTGCGCTCACGCGACTGGAAGACGATGCGCACAAGTAGCGAGTAAACTCCTGGCTGCTTTTTGGCATCACGCCAGATTTCTACTGGGCGAAGCGATTGCAGCTCGGGCAGCTCCAGCGCGCCGATTGCGCAACAGATATTCTTCCACGCAAGCGAATCCGGAAAGATAAACGAGAAGTCGCGCTCCACGGCCTGGAAGCGGGAAAGTTCGCTCGCCGTGGCTCGGCGTAGTGGAAGCTGCGCGAGGCGCACCAGGTCGATCTCGGC
>WQYS01000462.1 GCA_009781125.1 Acidobacteriaceae bacterium
TCAGTTTTTTTCTTATTTTCCTTATTGATGACCGGCGGAGACGGCGGCGCAACCAGAGTCTGCTGCACCGTTGGCTTTGCCTTTACCGATGCCATCATCTCGGCGAGCGTCAGCATCTTCAGATCGAATCTTCCCGCCTGCGTGGTTTTGTCGAGATGAAGCGTCTGCTCCTGCGGAACAAACCCCGTCATATCGACGCGGATCGACCAATCCCCATCGGCGAGGTCTGAGAACTCGAAGAGACCCTGCAGGTCGGTGACCGTCGTGAGCTTCTGCTCACCGCGAATCGCCGTAATGCCGACGCCAGGCACGGGAAAGCCGTTGAAGAAGACGCGCCCATGATACTCCGCGGCGTAAGCCGCTGCATGGGCGATCAGCAACAACACCCCAGTTCGCAGGCACACTTTCAGCCAGGACAATCGTTTTTGAAATTTCCGATGCAGTTTTTGCTTCTGGGTAGGCCAAGCCTTTAGGCTTGGCAATCTCGGGGCAAGCAATAAAAGGGCCTTTAGGCCCTGGGGTATGCTCTTCTGCAGAGGCATACCCCAGGGGCTAAAGCCCGATTCTGTAGCCAGAGCAGAGAGGGCCAAGCCTAAAGGCTTGGCGTACCTAGAAGCTCTCTGGGGAAAACTTTCATGCGATTGCCTTGTGAAGGCCTTGGACATAGGATCTAGTTCTCACTCGGCTTGGTTACGTGATCGATCGCCATCACCTTGACCTGTGTCTTGGCGGCATCCAGCTTCAGGCCGAGCTGCTCCTGAATCGCCTTGAAGACCGGCGGCGGCGCGTCAGCAGCATCGTTGGGAGGTATCTTTCCTTCGAATATCTGAAACTGCGACTCGTCTGGCGTCCACTTCAGCGTAAAGTCCCAACGGCCTTCCAGGTCCGTATGATTCACGACCGGACGGTCGAACACCGAACCACCCATGCCATTTGCGAAATCATCCATGGTGGCGTTCACAACGTGAAGATCACCTAATCCGCGGAAAAAGAATCCGTACGGGCTGGATGGGTCCGCTTCGCTCTTCGTGAGCTTTGGACCGCTTTTTGTAACAGTCAAAACATAGGCCGACATCTCCCTCTTGTCGTCGTGCGACTTCAATCCGAAGCGGGAGGCCAGCAGTTTTTTCATCATGTTCTTGACCTGATTATCGCTCGGGGATCCGGGTGCATCAGGCTGCCCCGTATCCACGTCGAACTTGTCGCTCTCCATCCACGCGGGTCCGCCGACGATCTGTTTAGAGTTCAGCCCGTAAGCAAAATTGATCATGTCGTTGAGTGTCACGTTGACGGCTATAAAGTGGCGAAGGGTTGCGTCTTTAAAAGTAAAAACTTTCCCCTTAGTGGCTGGATCGCTTGGCTTGATGGTGGCAACTTCAAAACTGGGATCGGCATTAGCCGCCATCGGCGGAATCTTGGCTGGAGGCTCCGGAATGGCCCATGCCGTCTCAGGCGTCGCCCTTACCAGGATCAATGGAAGATGGGCTCCCCCTTGCTCCCATTGGCCAGTGACGGTGGTTCCATCTGCGGACATCTTGCCTGTATACGTGCCCCCGATCACTTCGACATTGACCTTCAGTTCACCGCCCTGAAAGGTCGTCTCCTTTACCGGAATCGGTTGCGCGGCCTGATCGATGCTGTAATAAAGCGTTTTCAAGGTTCCGTCGGGTGCCTTGGTAATTTTGAAAATTTGACGCAGATCCTTCTGCATCTGAGGAACGTGCAGGGTTCCCTGCCACGTATCGTCGATGTTCTGCTTGGCTGGCGTTTGCGCTTGCATCTTTGAGGCATGAAGCGCTCCGAACGTCACCGGCAGCGCAACACACAAAACAGCGGCGGCTCCAAGAACGAGCTTTCTCGCAAAATTCAGCTTCTCGGCGACACGCTCAGAGAGAATGCGCACCAGACGATTCTTCAGATCAACTCCTGAAACTCCGGATACACAGGTCAAGGGACCCTCCTTGTAGAATTTACAAACATTCAAAATACCTTCGGCATAGACATGAGATGAGTGATTCCTCTCCACCACGGCTTCGTCGCAGGCGGCTTCGCGCTCGCGGAACAGCTCCCGGCCAATCCACCACACAAACGGATGGAACCAGAAGACCGCCGAGACCACCATGTGTAAGGCCGCCGTTAGATTGTCGCGCCGCCGCGCGTGACTTAGCTCATGCGCCACGATGGCTTCAAACTGTAGCGGGGTCAGCCTGTCGCGCACACCGCGCGGCAGCAGCAGCACGGGGCAGAAGACGCCGAAGACTCCCGGCTCCACATGGCTGGGAACCATCACCACCTTGAGGCCGGCCAGATCGGGGAGCCGCTCACCAGAGCGCGCAATCGCTCTCACGCGCCACCAGCACCAGCACCACAGGCTCAGAACAGTGCACGATCCCAAGGCCCAGAGAACTAAGAAGAGCGGCCAGATGGAGCGGCTTTTCGCATGGACTACCGGCTGCGTGACGGTCATCGCAGCTTGCGCGGAAAGAGCGGGCGGAGCCGGTTCTGCCGCCGAAGGCTGCGCTGCCGGTCCTTCCACAACGAAGGAGAAATAAGGCGCAGGAGCGCTCGACAGATGTCTTGAGGAAAGGCTTCCACTGGCGGCGATCAAGAGTCCGAACGGAAGGAGAAATTTGACCGAAGCCAGCAGCCAAAGACGAAACCGTACACGCGCATCGTTTCGCCGCAGCATCAGCGCGAGCAGCCACAGCGCCAGGCAGACGATCGTTGACTGCCAAAGATGCTGCACCAGCGCAGCCGCCCATGTTCCGTGACTCAAAGCTCCATGACTCAAAAACGCGATCATTTGCTCCTCCGCTTCTCCGCAGACTTCA
>WQYS01000463.1 GCA_009781125.1 Acidobacteriaceae bacterium
ATCCACCCGCTAACCTTAATCGCGACGACTTGGGCCAGCCGAAGACTGCAAAGCTTGGCGGAACTGAGCGTTTGCGTATTTCATCACAGAGCTTGAAACGCGCCTGGCGAACATCGGATGTCTTCAAGACAGCATTAGATGGAACGATCGGAACACGCACCAAGCGCATGGGTGTAGAGGTCTTTGAGAGTTTTAGAATAGTCGGCGTTGCAGAGAAAAAAGCTGAGGAATGGGCAAAGAAGATCGCAGCTGTGTATGGCGCGCTGAAGAAGGAGAATCCGCTTGAGATCGAACAGTTGGTGCATGTATCGCCAGAGGAACGGATATCTCTAGATAAGCTGATGACCAAGCTCGTGATAGAGGATCGTGCACCAACGAAAGAGGAACTAGATGATCTGCTACACACACAAACGGCGGTAGACATCGCCATGTTTGGCCGGATGCTGGCGAAGAAACCTGAATACAATACAGAAGCCGCCGTGCAGGTGGCTCATGCTATTGGCGTCCATGCCTCAAATATTGAAGACGACTACTTTACCGCTGTAGACGATCTGAATCGGGATGATGAGACAGGCGCAGGATATATCGGCGAAGCGGCATTTGCGGCATCCGTATTCTACCTGTATATCTGCATCGACCGGGATCAACTGAAGGAGAACCTTGGAGGCGAAGAAGATTTAACACGACGCGCGCTACGCGCGTTGACCGAAGCTGCGCTGAAGGTTGCGCCTACGGGCAGGCAAAATAGTTTTGCCAGCCGTGCTTATGCCCACTTCGCTCTGGCAGAGAAGGGTAATCAGCAACCGCGCTCGCTCTCGCTCGCCTTTCTTAAGCCTGTTCAAGGCGACGCCTATGCTTCGCAAGCGACAGCTGCTTTGCTGCGGATCAGGGAGAACATGGATAAGGTCTATGGAAACTGTGCCGACTGCCACGCGCAGATGAACGTGATAGAAGGCAAGGGGTCTGTGGCTGAACTGTTGGATTTTGTAGTGGGTGAGTGAGTTATGACTGAGTATCTTCTCTTTCGTCTGTATGGGCCAATGGCTAGCTGGGGTGAGATTGCCGTAGGCGAATCGCGGCATTCTTCCTCTTATCCTTCGCGTTCGGCGCTAGTGGGGTTATTGGGCGCAGCTCTAGGCATCTATCGAAACGACGACGATGCCCAACTGGCGCTCACAAACGGTTATCGCTTCGCAACCAAAGTTTTAAGCATAGGCACACCAATGCAGGATTTCCATACTATCCAGTCGCCGATGGAAATGAAGATGGTTGTGTATAGAAAACGAGCTCAGGAGTTAGCAAACAGACAGACAGTGGAAACGCTTCTGTCTATGCGCGAATACCGATGTGACAGTTTGGCGTTGGTAGCAGTGGAAGCGCTTACCGGTGCGCGCTGGCCGCTTGTGGAACTTCGTTCCAAGCTGATCAATCCGGCCTTTCCGCTTTATCTGGGACGTAAGTCGTGTCCGCTTGCTTTACCTCTTGCGCCGATGTTGGTAACGGCAGAAAATCTGTTCGATGCCTTTAGGGCGAAGCAATATTCCATTTTAGCGCTTACCGCGCGGCATAAGGATGAGGCTAAAGCCGAGTGGCCGACGTCAGAAGATATGCATGTGCTGCGTCTGCACCACCAGATCCCGAGCTACCGCTGGGAGGATGGCATGGAAGCCGGAATGAAACCTGACATGCAGGTGATACGTCATGATCAACCGCTCTCTCGCCGTCGCTGGCGGTTCGCTCCGCGTCGTGAGTACGTGCGTCAGGAGCAGGAGAAGGCGCAATGAGCGATTACTTTTCCAAGGTGCGATTGCGGAGCAGATTTGAAATGTCTGCAGCCGACAGGCGCTGGCTGCGCGAGATTAGTTTGCGTGAAGAGGCGCATCTGGATCATGGATTGATCTGGAAGCTGTTCCAAAGTAACGGAGCAGTTAGAGGCTTTGTTTTCAGACGCGAGTTGCTCCATAGCGGCGAGTTGAAGAAAGGACAGGGTTATCTGATCGTTTCCGAGCGCAGACCAGACGCGGGGTCAATATTTGTTGTGGAGTCGAAGCCCTATGCTCCGCGAATCTCTGTTGGAGAGATCCTGTGCTTTGACTTGCGAGCCAATCCTGTGGTGAATAGGAGAGAGGGAAAAAAGTCGCGCCGCCACGATGTGTTAATGGACGCTAAAAAGCGATGTGACAATGCTGCCAGCCGGACGGATGCGATGTACAGGGCTGCGCTTGACTGGTTGTTGAGGCACGCGAAGAAGTGGGGACTTGAGATACACGAAAAATCAGTGTTAATGAAGGGCTACAGGCAGCATTCGTTTTTAGGTAGAGACAAGCGAGTTAGTTTCTCTGTTCTGGACTACAGTGGTCTGGCTACGGTCGTGAACCCTGAAGAACTCTTGCGCGCCCTGACTAGGGGAGTGGGTTATGAGCGCAGCTATGGTTGTGGACTGCTGCTTGTCAGAAGGATGGAACGATCCCTGGATGAATTCCAAAACACTCGGCCCAGCGCCGCTTCACTGCGGAATTAGATGGTTTGGTGTTAGGGCATTCAGCCGTATCGCCTAATGCTAACCCGGGGAAACAGATCTTTGACAACTGAAAATGGCAATTGAGACTGGTGGGAGAAGAGTGAAAAGGATGTTCCTTTCATGTCAACTGATACACCAGGCACGTTCACGCATCCACGGGGCTGAACCGGCAACTAGACAACGACGGCTGACCGGACAAGTCATGTTCCCTGCACAAGCAGGGCTGAACCAGTCGTAGGTTATACGGCACGGTACGTTCCTCGTATATACGGGGACGATCCATAACAGTAGATAGTTGCGCAGCGCTG
>WQYS01000464.1 GCA_009781125.1 Acidobacteriaceae bacterium
AGACGCGGCTGGGAAAGAGCGCTTGCCTGTCTCCCATATTTATGGGAACATCATTCTTATGAAGACGACCCTGGAGATTCCCGATGCTATCTTCCGGCGCGCCAAGTCGGCAGCAGCCCGGCGCGGAATCCCGCTGCGCGTGTTTGTTACGGAAGCCGTAAACGACAAGCTCACAGCCGTCAGCAACGAGAAACCCTGGATGGATACCTTCGGCAAATTGCGGCACCTCCGCAAAGAGACCGCCAGAATCAACCGCATCATTGAAGAAGAGTTCGAGCAGATCGAGCCTGAGGACTGGCTGTGATTCTAGATACAAACGGTCTCTCGGCTTGGGTCGAGGGTGAACCAGAACTTGAGCCTTTCCGCCATAAAGCCGATCAGATCGCGATCCCGGTCATTGTGCTAGGCGAATATCGATATGGGATTTCACACTCACGCAACCGGAAGTATTACGAGCAATGGATCGCCGATTCCTTGCCGAAGTTCCGGGTTCTCAGCGTAGACGAACAGACCGCTGTCTGCTATAGCACCATTCGCAGCGAGCTTAAGAAAGCGGGAAAGCCTATCCCCGCGAACGACCTGTGGATTGCAGCGCTCTGCCGCCAGCATTCGCTCCCTCTGCTTAGCCGCGACCGGCACTTTGATTTTGTCGCGGGAATCAAGCGGCTTCAGTGGTGAGTTCCACCTCATATTGCTAGCTGTCTGGGTGTGGTAGGCTCTTTAAGATTTGTGTTCGGGTTCGTTGCTTATCACTATTCTCTATGGCCTATGCCTTCGGAAGAACCCTGCCGGGCTTATTTTTGTTGCTGAGCCTGACCCTTGCCGCAGCCATGCCCGATTATGCGCAGAGTTCGAGCGCGGCCGCCTTGCCCGATGCGCCTACTCCGCAGAACATGGTGGCGCCTGCTGCTGTTGTTCCAAGCGCGGCAGTAAGGATTCCCGAGCCGGTTACTTTATCTGGAATGCCCAGGCGTCTGGTGCGCGACCAGAAGGCGATCTGGACCAGTCCGGTGCGGATTAAGCCTGCCGACACCGAATGGCTTGTCCCTTTCGGAATCGCCACGGGGATGCTTCTTGGTAGCGACCAACACACGATGCGTTCGGCGATCCATGTATCGCCCGACGATCGGAACCGAGCGGACAAACTCTCTACGGCAGGAGTCGCAGTACTCGGCGCGGTCCCAGCCGCAGGCTACCTTTGGAGCCTGGGCAACTACGCTCCCCAGGCGCACGAAACCGGGCTGCTTACTGGTCAAGCCTTACTCAACAGCCTGGCCGTCAATGAGGTGCTCAAGCTCACCTTCCGGCGTCAGCGTCCGCTGGTGAACAACGCTGCCGGACACTTCTTCTCCTCAAGCAGTTTTAACTCCTCCTTTCCGTCGAACCACTCCATTGCGGCTTGGTCGATGGCTTCGGTGGTCGCGTCGGAGTATCCCGGCTGGCTGACGCAGACCATCGTCTACGGATTAGCCTCGACCGTCAGCGTCAGCCGCGTCCTCTCGCAGCAGCACTTTCCCTCGGACGTTCTGGTAGGCAGCGCCGCGGGATGGCTTATCGGGCGATACGTCTATCGTGCGCACCACAACTATACTCTCAATCCTTACGAAACCTCGCCCAGTGAAGACAGGGCAGTGGCTCGGATGGTCCGTAACATAAGGCCAATCCCCGCTGCTCCGCCGCCCACCAGCACAGCGGCCGCCGCCGCCGCGGTGGGTCCATTAGCCCAGAGCGTCACCAGCCTGACAGCGGCGCAGTTGCCAGCGAAGAGCGGCGACTGGTTTGAGAGCAATCCCGACGCCATCGGCTCGACCAACGTTCCCATGGATAGCTGGATTTATCCGGCGCTGGAACGGCTCGGCGCGCTTGGCCTTATCCCTACGCAGAACGTCGCCATACGCCCCTGGACGCGTCAGGAGTGCCTGCGCCAGCTTCGCCAGGCCCAGGACACGATCGAGCGCCTGAACGACTCCAGCCCCGGGCTTGTTGCTGTAGCGGAGCGGCTGATGACCGACCTGGACCGCGAACTCGCGCCGGAATCGACCTCGTTTCAGGAGTTGGCGTTGGAATCGGCTTATGTTCGTTTCGGCACTATCGCAGGACCTGCTCTGACTGACGGCTATCACTTCGGCCAGACTTGGTGGAATGACTTTGGACGTCCGTTGGGACGCGGTTCCAGCGCCATTGCAGGCTTTTCGGTTCGCTCTCACCACGGACCGCTCTTCTTCTACGCGCGCGAAGAGTGGCAGCACGATCCTGGCAATCCTGCGGAGACGCCGGAGGTCAATCAGCTTATCAACACGCTGGATTCGAAGCCCTTCCCAGGCGCTCCGGTGATCCAGCCGATCGCGCAGCGCGCCGCCTATGAGCGGCAGCGTCCGCTGGAGCTCTACAGCGGAGTCGCTTTCCATGGCAACGCGCTCGTCTTCGGCAAGCAGCAACTCTTCTGGGGTCCGACGACCATGGGGCCGCTGGCGTTCTCCAGCAACGCGGAGCCGACCTACAGCCTGCGCTTCGTCTCGACACGGCCACATCCGCTGCCTCTGATTCCATCGTGGGGAACCTACCGCTTTGACATCGTGCTGGGCAAGCTCTCGGGCCACCGCTACCCGGCGCGTCCCTGGTTCAACGGTCAGAAGGTTTCCTTCAACTTCGGAGACAATCTCGAATTCAGCTTCACGCGATGGTCGGTCTTCTGGGGTGTTGGGCATCCGATTACATTCCATACCTTCAAGGACAACATCTTCAGCTTCAACTCGACCGGAGCCGGAATTATTGGGAATACCGGAACCTCTTCCTATGGCGACCGCACCGACCCGGGCGACC
>WQYS01000465.1 GCA_009781125.1 Acidobacteriaceae bacterium
AAAAACGCAGCTAAAGGAAAAAACTCCTCAGCTCCGTTGCCCACGGAGACGCTCTCTGTGTGCCCCAAACACATAAAAACACTGCAAAAACTTCCCCCTTGACAATGGGCGCTTTCATACATGACGTGTCCCCCCTACAGCCCGTGCGATAGCACGGAAAAATTCTATCCCGCCACTGACCCCAGACCGGAGCCTCAGACGCAAGCTGGCCGCCCCGTAGGACGGCCAGAGGATCGGCAGCTAAGAGAAAAACGCTCAACGGTGTACTAGTCCGGGGCTTTGGTGAAGGTTCCAGTAGATACCTGCAAGCACGACACAGAGGCAGATGATGATAGCCACAAGAACCGCAAGAGCCGATAGCACGTAGCGCGTCGCCACTAAGCACTCAGCCCCCCTGAAGCTGTGTGCAACCGCCACAGTAGCGCCCGCTGCAAGAAGTACGGCTGCCCAGGCGTAGAACGCCGTCCAGAAATGAGCGTTCGCAACCGCAGCCTCCATTCCAGGATCACCGCGCCATGCGCTGTAGAAGCCTACCCATCCGAAATACCTCATTACACACCACGCGCTCAATCCGGTTAACAAAAGCGCAATCAAGCGCATTGGAGTCCTGTCGATTATGGTTTGCAACTTCATAATATTGTGCCCTGCTTCACGTCACGCAAAAAATCCTTTTATGGGCAGTTAGACCCCCGCTTCCTTACAATGCACATATCCATCGCCTTTCTACATTGCGACATGCTATTTAACGGCAATGTTGTGAACCATCAGGATATGTGTCACATTGACTGACGGTTACGGTTGCGTTGTCGTCCTCATGTTGATCGAACATCAAGTTCCAAAGAAGAGACGAATAATTCATGCCATATCGAGGGTCGCCATAATCGTGCCCAGGGGCTGAAGGAGGGAAGAACGCCTTGAACGGGTTAGACTGCATCTCTGGCGAAAACTTGATGAACGCATGTTGCCAAAATGACTGCGGCGAGATATCGCCGAAGTCAAGCCCTACATCGTGAAGAGCGTCTTGGCAAACCGTCGTGCAGTTAGTTCCTAACAGGAAGTAGTTAGGCGCTTCTCCTGCGTTTATCTTGTTGATGAGATCAACTATTTTCTGCGTTTCGGGTCCGGGATTTGTCTGAATCGTGAGCGACGCATAGGCGTTGTTGATCCCGTTCGCCCCAAGTGCCTGAAGATTATTCTGGAATGTTCCGGGGCCATAAAGCTCATTGCCCGTCGGATGGAAGTTCAGAAAAGCGGCACTACCATTCTCCGTATTCACAGCACCTATAAAGATATGTCCTGTGTCAAAGAGTCCTTGGGGGGCACGGTAAAAGATTGTGATATCCTTGCCGTCTTTGTCGATATACTTCAGCGGATTATTCGCTGCATAGGCATACTTGTTGAGCGTGTTGGACGGATTCTCCAAACGTTCATTCGTAAGATTCAACGGGTCCGGTTGTAACCAACGCCCCATCGTACTCGCATAGTGGCGACTCCCGAAGTCATCATTTCCCGTCTCCCGGTCACGAGGTTTGCCGGTAAAGAACTCATCGGTGACGCCGGTGCTGCCCTCGAAGGGGACCATCTCGCCGAAGGGCAGGCTCTTGAAGTACTTCAGATAATTACCCTGAGCATCGACGGTAATGCGACGTGTGCCTAGCCAGTTATTCAGATGGAACTGTTTGCTCCTACGCGAGTTCAGCGCAACCGCTCCCGCAACCCCTAGTAAAGCCGTGCAGTTGGCTCCCGCGCCGCCCTGATGCAGTGCAGCTTTTCCGCTCTCGAACCCCTGATGCAGTTTTTCCCTTAGCAGCACATTCGCCGCTAATACGCCTTCCGGGATGTACTGCGCTGCTGCTGGATACATAATGGCTCGATTGTACGGCCTCCGGGCCAGACAAGTGCTTTTTTTTCTTAGCTGCCGAACCGCCTAAACAACCGCTGGCAGCTAAGGAAAAACAACGACAGGCAGCTAAGAAAAAAACTCCTCTTCGTCTTCCTCGTCGTCGATCTCCATCTCCAGTTCTTCGTCTCCGATCTCCAGCACTTCGTCCTCGTCGTCGCTCTCGTTCCTGAGAGCCGCCACAAGCTCGGCGCGGCTGGCCTTACGCTGCGCCTCTCCCGGCTGGCCTTTCGACGGCTCCAGATTGGCTCCCGGATGCGTCGCCTCGTACACCTTCTGCAACTTCGTAATAGCGACACGCAGATACTTTCCCGTAGTCACTAAGCTGGCGTGGCCGAGCATTTGCTGGACATAACGGACGTTGGCCCCGCCCTCCAGCATCAGCGTCGCCATCGTGTGCCGGAACATGTGCGCCGAGCCGGTCTTGCCGATCTGCGCCTTGTCCACGTAGTCGTGAACGAACGCCGTAATATGGCCGAGGTCCAGAGCTTCGCCCGTATAGGTCAGAAAAATGGTGTAGTCGTCCGGCTCGGAGACTAGCTGCGGACGGGCCTCATTGATGTACTTCAGCATCCACGCCACAGCCCGCTTGCCGATGGGAACCACGCGGTCCTTGCGTCCCTTGCCCTGCCGGATGCGCACGACACGGCCATCGAAGTTCACGTCGGGCAGTTTCAGATTGGCAAGCTCCATGCGCCGCATTCCCGTAGCGTACAGAACCTCCATCATCGCCCGGTCGCGCAACCCCAGAGGAACGCTGATGTCCGGCTGCTGCAACACAAGCTCCGCCTCCTGCACTGTAAGCACGTTACGCGGCAAGTAATCACCTGCCTTTGGCAGTTCGATCTCCGAAGCCGGATTGTGCAGGATGTGATTCTGCCGGGTCATCCACTTGAACCACTGCCGCATCGAACTGAGCAA
>WQYS01000466.1 GCA_009781125.1 Acidobacteriaceae bacterium
CGATAGAGGCTTGGCGCTGTCTTCTGCAAAGAGCGTCATGCAGTCTTTGGCGCTGTTGGCAGGGCAGTCAACATGCGCAGAATGGGCAGTGGCCAGAGTGCCGTCAAGGTTGTAAATAGCGGCTTCGGCAGAGAGTCCTTTCAGCTCGGCAAAGCTATGATTGATCGCCTTCACCTGGTTGGTCACCGCGTTCCACTGGATGTGGACAGGCTCACAAGCCTTGCGGCAGGCAAAATAGACTGCGGTTGGCTCCAGGTAGTAGTCATACGTGTTCCACGCCAGCGACGGCCACGCCGGATTGCTCATCCATATCATGAGGCCGGTGCAGTCGTTCCACAGACGATCGTTCCAGGACTCATAGATGGCCTTGAAGACCTCCATGTTCACCATCTGCGCCTTGCGGCAGAAGTCTTCTATTCCACTGGGCTCGCCGTAGCTTGCAATAGCCTTTTCGGTGGCGACGCTCAGGCCTGGGTTTCGCTCGGTTCCCAGCCACCAGTCATGCAGGCCCCACATCTCGTTTACCGGCCATAACTTGTCGTGAGGCATCATGCGCCTCATGCTCTCTACCACCGGAATGGTGTGCGATCCCAGCTCCGGACGGAAGCCATAAGCCAGATTCTTGAAGTAGAAACTGGGCGGCTTCGCCTCATAGGGTCCATCGCCGCTGGTAGGCGGCGTCTGCGTCGAGCTGTGCAGGAACAGCCTGGTTCCATCGAGCGACTCGGCCATGCGCGGCATCTCGGACAGCATTGGATCCTCGGGCATGGTCTCGTTGGCCGTGCACCAGAGCATCACACAGGCATGATTGCGGCGGCGCAGAAAACGGTCGCGCGCATTGGCCAGCCACATAATAGGATCGTCGGGCATCAGGCCGTTGGCTATGCCGAACTCCTCCCAGACCAGCAGTCCATATTCGTCGCAGAGCTCATAGAACTCCGTCTTATCGAGATTGCCGCTCCAGTTGCGGATGAGGTTGAAGTTCATCTCCTTTTCCATGCGCAGACGGCTCTCGTAGCCCTGGCGGTCGCAGCGGAGCATGCCCTCATCCATTCCCCAATTGACTCCGCGAATAAAGATGCGCTGGCCGTTGCACAATAGCATCAGAGGATCGTACCTGCGGGTGCCGCCGGAGCTGTTGAGCTGCTGATCGACGTCGGCAACATGGTTGGATAAACTGCCGGTGTCCCATCGAGTCAGCGACGGCTGGTTATAAGTAAATTCGCGGACTCCGATACGAGACCGGTTCACATCCGACACCTTGTCGTCGTGGAGAAACTCCAATGTCAGGTCGTAGAGATTCTGCTCGCCGTAGCCGCTGGGCCACCATATCCGGGGATGATCCAGAGACAACTTCGGCTGAGACGACTTATCGAGCGTCAGAGCCTTGGTTTCACCGCCCTCTAACGCCACCGGCTGGATAAACTCCACCTCGCCCAGACGCACCTTCAACTCGCCCCGGCGCGCTTCTGAGGAATGGTTCTTCAGCTCCAGCTTCAGCGTGATGTCAGCCTTGCTCAGATCCTTGATATCTGGAAAATGCGTGTTGGCGAAAGGATTCTCAATGGTTACATCGCCACTTGCTGTCAGGCGCACGTGGTTCCATATGCCGGTGTTACGGTCGCGGATCGTCGGCAGCCAGTCCCAGCTATCACCGGCCAGAATGGTCGGCTCGTTCTTCGGATATTCGACAGGCCACTTGTATCCGCTAAGAGGCTTTGACATGACCTTATCAGGCTTCGGCACAGGCATAATCAGCACCGCAATGCAGTTCTTTCCGCCCGCCTTCATCAACCTGGTTACATCGAACCGCCCGCGAACAAACGCTCCGTTGATGCTACCTGCAGATACTCCGTTTACATAGACGTAGGCGCGATAGTTGATGCCGTCAAAGCGCAGCCACACGCGCCGCCCGGCGTAGTTCGACGGCAACTCCACCTCGGTCCGATACCACCAGTTGGTGTGCACAAAAAAATCCGATATCTGACGCAGATCGTTGCCGTAGAACGGGTCCGGAACCGCGCCTATGTCGCGATAGCTCGTCAATACCGTTCCCGGCACCGTCGCCGCCAGCCATTGGCTGTCGTCGTAGCCGCGCCGGGAGATGACTGCTGCTTTATCGGCAATCGCGGCCTCGTTCATCAGACGCCATCCACCGCTCAGCCGCAGCGTTCCGTCGGCATCCAGCGGCGGCGCTACCGATGGCGGGTCCTCGTAGCCTCCCTCGCCATATACCTCGAAGGCCTTCAGTGAGTATCCTTCCGGCTTAGCTTTCGCCGTCATCAGAATCCGCACATAGCGGGCCTCGGTCTCGGACAGCGTTATCTCCTCGACACCTCCCTTGCCGCTGGACGTCTGCTGCACTTCACGCCAGTTCTCTACCAATCCCGTGTCAGCCGAAGGACAGCTTTCGGTCGAGACCTGCACCTTGTACGCCTGAGCGTGATTGGCTCCCCAGCGCAACACCACAGATCGAATTTTCGCGGCTGCTCCCAGGTCCACGTAGATCCACTGCGCGTCAGCATCCTCGCTGAGCCATTCCGTCACGGCCTGGCCATCGGTTGCCATATGTCCCGTGCTGATGAAATCCGCAGAACTCGATGTCCACGCCGCCCGGTTCAACGCCAGATTCCGCCTGCCCGCTTCCGTCGCGCCTGCTGCCAGCGCCCAACGTGGCGCAACTGCTGCCGTCGAGGCCAGCACGCCCAGCTTCAGTACCTCACGTCTCTTCCACATTCCCGTATTCTCCTATTGGAGCGCAAAAGGCTCCTCTTTTAATTTCGGACCGGTCATCTGACCGATGCTTCTGTTAGAGAGC
>WQYS01000467.1 GCA_009781125.1 Acidobacteriaceae bacterium
AGGAGCTGCCGGCGAAACTCGGCGGCGTTGGCCGGATGTGCTCGTTTGGCGAAGGCATCTCGATGACTCCGCTGCAACTGGGAGCCTTAGTTTCGGCTATCGCAAACGGAGGCACGCTCTATTATCTTCAGCACCCCGAGACCAGAGAGGAGCTGGAGAGCTTCACTCCCATGGTGAAGCGGACGCTGGATATCGCTCCGCTGATTCCTGAGATTCAGGATGGAATGCTGGGCGCGACCAGCTACGGCACTGCCCGCTCGCTGCGCGAGATATTCACCGCGTTTCCCGTCATGGGCAAGACCGGAACCTGCTCGAACGAGGGTACTCGGTTCGGCTGGTTCACGTCGTTTGCCGACACTCCGAACGGGCGCATCGTGACGGTCTTCTTCCTGGAAGGCGGCAGGCCGACCTTCGGCCCCAAGGCCGCCGAGCTGACCGGCCAGTTCTACCGTGCTCTCTGGGATAAGAGTTACTTCGCTCCGAAGAGCCAGACGCCAACCGAAACCGCATCAGACGCGGGCTCCGAATAAATCAGCCATAGATCAGTCAGTGGACCAGCGCCGAAGGCGCGAGCTATACCAGCCCAGGGCGAAGCCCTGGGAAAGAGGCCCAATTCGTGAACGAAGGGCTGTAAGCCCGCCCTATACGAAGGCTTGATCCTGTAAGATAGTGGCGTAATGAAGCGCAAAGGAATCGTTGGAGCCGCCATACTGCTCGCGGCTATCGTAGCGGTGGCGGCGTGGTATTTAATTCGCCGTTCGTCGCCGCTGGTTTATTGGGGCACGGTCGAGACGCGGGAGATTCAGGTCGGCTCCCGTGTGAGCGGGCGCGTGACCGAGGTGGCCGTCGAGGAAGGCCAGCACGTGAAGGCCGGAGCGGTGCTGGTCCGCTTCGAGGTCGATGAGGTGCGGGCGCAGCGCGCGCAGGCTCAGGCTGCTGTCGAACAGGCTCAGGCCGATGTGGACAAGTTCGAGCGAGGCTACCGCCCTGAAGAGATAGCGCAAAGCGAGGCCACGGCGCGGGAGCAGCACTCGTTGCTCGAAGCCGCGCGGATCGGGCCGCGTCCGCAGGAGTTGCAACAGGCGCAGGCCGACTACGACGCCGCCGTCGCCGACGCCGCCAACGCGGAGATTACCTACAAGCGGATGCAGACGCTGGTGCGCGGCGAGACCGTCTCGCGGCAGCAGTACGACGATGCTCTGGCACGGCGTGATTCCACGGCGCAGCGAGCGGAGTCGGCTCGCCAGCGTCTTCTGCTGTTGCAGGCAGGCACCCGCAAGGAAGACCTCGAAGCCGCCGAGCAGAGGTATCTACAGGCTCGGGCCAACGCGGACTTGATGCGGCGCGGCTTTCGCAAAGAGGATATCGAGTCGGCGCGCGGACGGCTGGCGCAGGCCCAGGCGCAGGTGAAGGAGCTGGATGCACGCCTGAGGGAGTCCGAACTGACTGCTCCGGCGGATGGCGTCATTGAGATCGTCAGCATTCGCCCCGGCGATCTTGTTCCTCCGGGCAGGATCGTGCTGTCCATGCTGGAGCCGACACAGCTCTGGGTGAGAATCTATATTCCGGAGACCGAGCTCGGGCGCGTGCGTCTGGGGCAGTCGGCCACGGTGAATGTGGACTCGCTGCCGGGAAGGGTGTTTGAGGGCAGCGTGCAGCAGATCAACTCGCAGGCGGAGTTTCTGCCGCGCAACGTGCAGACCCGCGACGACCGCCAGCATCAAGTATTCGGAGCCAAGGTGATGGTGGCGAACTCCGATGGCGTGCTCAAATCGGGCATGTCGGCGCGGGTTCAGCTTCAGTAACAAGCTTCGCGTATCATTTGGACATCTCAGAAGCAGACCAATTGGAGGACGACAGTATGAGTGTGGAGAAGGCAGGCGAGGAGCGCGTATCGGGAATACTGCTGCATATCACGTCGCTGCCCTCGTATGGCGGCGTAGGCGATTTCGGCCCGGAGGCGTATGCTTTTGCCGACTTTCTGGCTGCGGCCAAACAGAAGCTGTGGCAGGTGCTGCCGCTCAGTCCGACCGGGTTCGGCAACTCGCCGTATTCGGCGCTGTCGGCCTTTGCGGGCAATCCGCTGCTGATTAGTCTGGAGCGGCTGGCAGATGAAGGATGGCTCACGCGCGAGCGCATCGCCGGACTTGCCGGCCATGATGGTCCCGCAGACTTTGAGCGCGCCATGCAGCAGAAGATTCCGCTCATCGAAGAGGCAGCGGCCAACTTCCTTGATCGCGCCGACGATGGACAGCGCGCCCGCTTCGAGAGCTTTCGCAACGACAATGCCTTCTGGCTGCCCGGCTGGACCATGTTTCATCTTCTCCGGCGTTTGAACGATTCCAAGAGCTGGAACGATTGGCCCGCCGAATACTCGCTGCGTAACAGCGATGCGCTCGCAGCCCTGAAAAACTCGCATGGACGAGAGATCGCAGTCGAGGAGGTAGTCCAGTTCTTCTTCAGCGAGCAGTGGTCGGCTCTGCGGCATTACTGTACCGAACGCGGCATTCGTATTCTGGGCGACGTCGCCATCTTTGTCAGCTACGACAGCGCCGATGTCTGGACGAACCCGGAGATATTCGAACTCGATGAAAGCGGACAGCCCACGCGGGTCGCGGGCGTGCCGCCAGACTACTTCTCGAAGACCGGACAGCGCTGGGGCAATCCGCTGTACAAGTGGGACGTGCTGCGTGAGCGCGGATTCGATTGGTGGGTCGAGCGCGTTCGCCGCGCGCTGGCGCTGTATGACTCGATCCGCCTGGATCACTTCCGGGGCTTTGAGGCGTACTGGTCCATCCCCGCCGAGGAGAAGAC
>WQYS01000468.1 GCA_009781125.1 Acidobacteriaceae bacterium
AGCGGTACGCCCTTGTCGCGGTTCTCGGGTTCCTGCTTGCGCTTACGAGGGTTCAGGGGATTCTGTTCATCGTCCCCGTAATGATAGAGCTGATAGCCGACGCTAGAAATGTGCAAAAAACAAGGCGGTACATAAATTTCCTGTCCCCCCTTTCTTTTGTCGCCGGGTTTGGCGTCTATCTGACGATAAACAAGTCGGTATACAGCAATTTCTTTCAATTCATCACTGTCCAGCACGACCACTGGAGCAATGGAATCGCATGGTTTTGGCACACGGCGATGTACCTGGCCGTTTATTTCCTGAACGATCTGAACGGAGGAAAGGCAGCAACCGCCTTTCACCTCTATTTGCCCAATTTGCTGTCGTTTTTCTTTTGTATCGGTATGCTTGCTTACGGAGCGAAAAAAATACGTCCTTCGATCCTGATGTATGGGCTTGCTTATTTCGCCGTCTCCTACGGCTCAACATGGCTGATTTCAGGGCCGAGGTACGCGGCGTGTCTGTTTCCACTGGCGCTCATCGCCGCCAAGCCCGCCGCCCGTAAAAGGGCTTACAATGCGATTTTCACGTCTGCTTACGCTGTGGGCTATATCCTGCTGTTGCATGCGTTCCTGGTGATCGGGTCAGTTTATTAAAATTTATAAACCGTTGACCTTGGTATGGGGCGGTTATTGACTTCTTATCCTTGACAATCAGATAAACCAGCGTTCCAAAACAGACTGGAAGATACCGGCGCGACGAACGTTTCGCGCTGGGTGCTCTGTATCTGGCGATAAAGCTGCCAGATACAGGGCACCCAGTTCCTGCTTACAACTGTAGTATTTAAAAAGGGAGAATATCGGCGTTTCGGGATGCCCATAAAGAACAAATCCAGAAAGCCCGGCGGTTCTGGCAAATCTACGCCTGCGCCGGAGCAGGTCCAACAGGGTCAGCACTTTGAGGGCGACTACCGGCCTGCGGCAAAACCGGGCGAGGCTGCGCCTGCAGCGGTTGCGCCCGTGAACATACGGGTTGAGCCGATCTCTGTCTCCTTCCTGCACCGGCTTGCCGACGCCCTGAACACGACCCTCGACCTGAACACTTTGATGAACCGCGTCGCCGATCTGGTGCGTGCTGTCATCGACTATCAGATACTGGCCATCCTTCTGCTCAACGAGCGCACACAGGATCTGCGCATCCGCTTTCAGATCGGGCATGCGCCGGAGACGGAGCGGATTCGCGTCAAGCTGGGCCAGGGCATCAGCGGCCAGGCGGCGCTGGAGCGGCGGTCCATCCTCGCCGGCGACGTGCGCGCGCACGAGAACTACATCAACGCCAATCCGCAGGTGCGTTCCGAGCTGGCCGTGCCGCTGATCGTCAAGAACCGCGCCATCGGCGTGATCGACCTTCAGTCCGAGACGCCGGACTATTTCACCCATGAGCACATGCGGCTGCTGGAGCTGGCCGCCTCGCGCATGGCCAGCGCGATTGAGAACGCCCGCCTGTATACGCGCGTCTCGCGGCAGGCGCAGACGCTGATCGTGCTCAACGAGATCTCGCGCGAGATCACCAGCATCCTCGATCTGGACGATCTGCTGGAGCGCATCGGCCTGCTGCTGAAGCGCGTCGTGGACTACCAGATGTTCTCGATCCTGCTGTGGAACGAGCGCACGCATCTGTTCGAGTACAGGTTCACGTCGCGATACGGCGAGCAGGTCGTGCGCAAGGAAGGCCTGGCCACAGGAGAGGGAATCATCGGAAGCGCGGCCCAACAGCGCCAGCCGGTTCTGGTGCCGGACGTGCGCAAGGACGCGCGCTACCTCGGCGTCAATCCGGAGACGCGCTCGGAGCTGGCGCTGCCCCTGATCCACAAAGGGCAGGTCATGGGCGTGATGGCGCTCGAACATACGCGCGTCAACTACTACAACGACGATCATCTGCGCACGCTGGCGACGCTGGCGGCGCAGGTCGCCATCTCCATTGCCAACGCGCGGCTGGTCGAGCGCATCAGCGAGGAAGAGCAGCGCATGGAGAACGATCTGGAGATGGCGCGCCGGGTCCAGTTGCGCCTGATGCCTCCGTCGGCTCCACGGCTGCCGGGTGCTGAGTTCGCGGCCAAGTTTCAGGCGGCGCGGTCTATCGGCGGCGACATCTACGACTTTCTCGACTACGGACCGGATCGCGTCGCTGTAGCCATCGGCGACGTCAGCGGCAAGGCGGCTCCGGCGGCTCTGTATGCCGCGCTGGTGAGCGGCATTCTGCGCTCGCTGGCTCCGCTTCACCTTTCGCCCGCGGAGCTGCTGAAGACGTTGAACGATCAGCTTCAGGAGCGCAAGCTGGACTCGCAGTACGTGACCATGCTGATTGCCGTCTGGGACGACTCCAACCAGACGCTGCGCGTGGCCAACGCCGGATCGGTGCAGCCGCTGTTCGTCACCGCGAGGGACTATGGTTCGCAACAGGTGGAGGTGACGCCGATCCACGTCGAGGGCATCCCGCTGGGCATGTTCAACGACGTTGAGTACGAGGAGTTCACCATCTCCACGCGGCCCGGCGATCTGGTGGTCTTCTGCTCGGATGGCATCACGGACGCGGAGAATCAGGCCGGCGAGATGTTCGGCGTCGAGCGGTTGCAGGCTGTTCTGGCGCTGGAGCCGCTGGAGAGCGCGCCGGCGACGGTCGAAGCAATCCTGAAGGCGGTTTCAGGCTTCCAGGCCGGGGTCGAGCACTTCGACGACGAGACGGTGGTTGTCCTCAGAGTGCTCTAACCGCGCAGGCTCTTATCGATTCGCAAACGACATCAGCGCCGTGGCGACAGCCAGCAACCCG
>WQYS01000469.1 GCA_009781125.1 Acidobacteriaceae bacterium
CCGCGCAGACCGGCGGAGATGCTGATGCAGTCGAATATCTCGATCGTCTCGTCGGCGAAGGCAGGGAAGGGTTTGCGCGCCCCCATGACGGTCACGCCGCCGCGAATGTATCCGGTGAGCGGTTCGACGTCCTTGAGATGGGCAAGCTCGGCCTTCTTGACTCCGGCGGCCTTGGCCAGCTTCTTCAGGTCGAGTTCCGCATCGCCGGGGACAACTGCAAAAAGGTGTGAACCGTCGTTCGCCTGCGTCAGCAGAGTCTTGAAGACCTGTTCGGGCGGCAGACCCACCTTGCGGGCCACCGAGATCGCGGTGAGGTCGTCGGGATCGACCTCGTAGGCGCGCAACTCGTAGGCGATGCCGAGCGAGTCGAGCAGCCGGGCCGCGTTCGTCTTGACGGGAGCGGCGGGCTTCATGCAGAGGTCTCGCCGGCAGAAACAATCTGTCCCTGCCGCATGAGGAGAGTTCTGTCGGCCAAAGGCTCGGCGAAGGCCGCCTGATGCGTCGTGAGCAGGATGGTGCGATGTCCGGGGCTTCCGTCCTTTGTCGAAATCGGCCAGGTGCGGAAGTCCGCAAGCAACTCGACCATGTGCCTGGCGCTGGCGACGTCGAGGTTGGAGAACGGCTCGTCCAGTAGCAGCAACTCCGGGTCCGACTGCAGAACGCGCGCCAGCGATGCGCGCTGCCGCATTCCCTGTGAATACTGTCCTACAGGGCGGCTGAGCGCCGGATCGAGTCCGACGGCCCGCAGAGCCATCTCAGGCGAGCTTACGCAGGCGCAGCCGCCGCCACTGTACAGCGATGCGAAATACGCAAGATTCTCCATGGCGGTGAGTTCGTCATAGAGCATGGGCGCATGACTCATATAACCGATGCGTCCGCGCTGATGTCGAGGGCTGCCGCCGAAGACGCTGACGCTGCCTCGCGTCGGCGCAATCAGTCCTGCGATGATGCGGAGAAGCGTCGATTTACCCGCGCCGTTTTCGCCGAGGATCATGGTAACCGAGCCCGGCTCGATAGCCACGCTGACGTTACGCAAAGCGGCGAAGGATTTGTAAGCACCGTAAATTTTGGAGACGCCCGTGACGGTCACGCAGGCCGGTTCGTTCGCGGGTGTTGTGGATTGCGTCTGCATGAACGTACTTATTTAGCGCTTGCAGGAAGAGCTGCGGCGGTGTTGGCGGCGGGAGCGGTCTGGTTTGGCTGCGCAGGCGCGTACTTCGAGGCGCACTTGGCCTGAATCTCCGTGGCGTGAAAGACTCCGTCGTGGCCATAGGTTCCCACGGCCAGCGCCTGGGCGTTGTCTTTGAAGGTGTCTGGCGGAGGCTCGCTTCCCTGGTAGCTGACCTCAAGCCGCTTGCCTTCTGCAAGCAGCGCAAAGGTGGCGTTGGTTCCCGCGCGGTGAATGCTGCCCGGTTCTACGTTTCCGGCGACGCGCAAGTGGCGGGCATAAGCCTTGTTGCCCATGTTCTGAAGTTCGCTGATAGTGACGTAGTAGCTCTTATTATCTCGAACACCCGTGTAAGCAAGATAGCCAACCGTGCCGAGAATGATTGCGACGGCAACGATAATCTTGAGCGGGCTTCTGGCATCGGTATTCGTCATAGATATCTATCTCAGTGTAACGGGTTTGTGAGTGGCGCCCGTTAGTCTAATCGATATTATAATGTTCTTGCGGAGGACCTATGGTGAAACTGAAGTTGACCCAGGTTGGCAGTTCAACAGGACTTGTACTCCCCAAAGATGTCCTGACGCGCCTCAAGGTGGTGAAGGGCGACTCTGTTTATCTCACGGAGTCTCCAGAGGGTTTCCGCCTTACCCCGTATGATCCTGAATTTGAAGAGGATATGGCCATTGCCCGCAAGGTGATGCGAGACAATCGTGATGCTCTGCGAGAGCTGGCCAAGTGACTCAATGGCGTTGGATTAAGGAAAGCTCCGTCCTCGCGATTCATGATGCGCAACTGGCAGAGCACGGCGGGATGCCCGGCGTCCGTGATATGTCGCTGCTGGTTTCGGCTCTGGCGCGGCCACGGAATCTTGCTGCCTATGGCAGTCCCGATCTGGCTGATCTGGCCGCCGCTTACGGCGCGGGAATCGTTAGAAATCACGCATTCGTGGATGGCAATAAACGCACCGGTTTCGTCGTGGCGCTTGCGTTCACCCAGAAGAATGGCTGCATCGTTCAGCCCAATCAGCGCGATGCCGTGAACACCTGGCTAGCCCTGGCCGATGGAAAACTGTCTGAGGCTGAGTTGGCCCAGTGGTTTCGCGGCTATATGCGCCCGCTCTCGTCTTCCTGAACTCTCTTTCTATTCCTGTCTTGCCATGAGGCAGCGGACCTCGTCGTCCGTGGTCTGCCTGAAGTCTCTGTAAAAGGCGCCTACGGCATTGAAGGGATCGGGCGTAGCGATCACAACGAGCTGGTCAGCTTCCTGCCGCAGGTCCTCGCAGGTCTCGGCGGCGGCCACCGGAACCGCCACGATGACCTCGCGGGCAACAGGATTAAGAGCGCGAACGGCCGCTCGCATGGTGGCTCCGGTGGCGAGGCCGTCGTCGATCAGGATCACGGTCTCGCCCTCAAGCGCAGGCAACGGGCGGCCTGAGCGGAGTTGCTGCTCGCGGCGCTGGAGCTCTTCGCGCGCCTGCTCGATGGCGTGATCGACCGCATCCTGCGAGATGTTGAACTCGTAAAGAACATCGGGATTGAAGACGCAGGTGCCGTCGCTGGTCATTGCGCCCATGGCAAGCTCTTCGTGGCCGGGAACTCCCAGCTTGCGCACAAGAAAGATGTCGAGCGGA
>WQYS01000470.1 GCA_009781125.1 Acidobacteriaceae bacterium
ATGGTGCACAGGGGAGGATTCGAACCTCCGTACGTCGTTGACGGGCAGATTTACAGTCTGCTGCCATTAACCACTCGGCCACCTGTGCACGATTTCCGCTGCCTGATTCTGGAGCTGGCGAAGGGACTTGAACCCCCGACCCTCTGATTACAAATCAGATGCTCTACCAGCTGAGCTACGCCAGCCCAAACAGCTTCTTGGCCTGCCCCCTGAATGCCTTCTCCGCTACACACGAATCGGCCCGCGCAGAGTGCGCCGCAAGTTTCAAAGTATCACAGGCAAAAGCGCTTCCGCAACGATCCCGCAGGAGTTTGCGAAGCGGAATCATGCCGGACTCCCCCGGACGTTAACACAAAATATTTGACGCGAAGGGAACTTCTATCCAAAACCACTCGTATCATGGCTCACATGCAGGAAAACACAGTCGCAACTGCTGCAAGTATTCAGTGCCCAGATCGCACCGGCACACCCGTATCCCGTCCGCGCGAGCACTACATCGATCACCTGCGCACCGTTCTCACTGTGCAAGTCATTGTCTTCCACTGCGCCATTACATACGGGAGTTTTGGCGGATGGTTCTATCACGAGGTCAAACCCTCAGACTCGCTTTCCAGCACCCTTCTGTCGCTCTTCGTACTTACCGGCCAGTCCTATTTCATGGGCTTCTTCTTCCTGCTTGCCGGCTACTTCACCCCGTCCTCGCTTGAGCGCAAAGGTTACGCCCGCTTTCTCGCCGATCGCTTCCTCCGCCTTGGACTCCCTCTGCTTGCATTCGGTTTCCTCCTCGGCCCGCTCACCATTGCCATGAGCAGCGCAGCTCGGGGCGATGGGTTCCTGCACACTCTGGCCGTCCTTTGGCAGGGGAAGGATTTTGACAACGGCCCGCTCTGGTTCACGCAGGCACTGCTCATTTTCTGTGTCGTCTACTGTGTCTGGCGTGCCATCACATATCCCCCGCTGACCTTAGCGGCCCGCAGTCAAAGGCCCATCCCCAAGGCAGGCTGGTGGCTCGTCAGCGCCATCACAGTCGGAATCGCAGCCGTGCTGCTGCGTATCGGATACCCAGCTGGCGAAACCGTTTTCGGCCTGCAACTTGGCTTCTTCTCCAGCTACATCTTCCTCTTCGCGCTTGGCATCGCCGCCTGGCGTCACGACTGGCTGCAACAGCTCACGTGGCAGCGCGCGCGCTGGTGGATACTCTGCCTTCCTCTGCTCTGGGTGCTCATGCCCATTCACCTCAGCCTCGACCACACGCCTGACACCTTCGCCGCTGTTAGCTTTACGCATGGCATCTCCTGGGCGGCCATCTTCTGGGCCATGTGGGAACCCTTCGTCGCCTGGGGATTCATCGCCGCGTTCCTGCTTCTCTTCCGGCATTACGTGAACACGAAGACACCATTCTGGTCGTGGCTCGACCGCCGCGCTTATACCGCCTATATCATCCATCCGGTTGTACTGGTGGGTATCGCCTTGCTGCTGCGCCCGTGGGTCGCGCCCGCCCTCGTCAAGTGGGCCTGCACGGGCACTCTCGCCGTAACGGCCTGCTGGCTTATAGCTGATCCACTCGTGCGCGCTCCTGGCTTGCGTCGCATTCTGTAAGCATCGGAACCCTGCGCGTGATACTCTTTTCCGCAAATGATGCATATGATTCGAATGAAACGCATCCCGCTCCTGTTTGCCTTGGCGCTTTTTCTGACTCTGGCCATCGCGCTGATCGTGGTCGTTTGCTGGATGACGCCGCCCAGAGCGGCTCGCCTGCTGCCGGAGTCTGACGCCATTGTCTATGTCAATGTGAAGCCGATACGCGCGGCGACGCGCTTTGACCGCCATCCCGTGAATCGCAGCCCGGACCTCCAGAGCTTCGTCGAAGCCACGGGAATTGTGCCCGAACGCGATCTTAGCGAAGTAGCCTTCGCACTGCACCACATGAGCGACCCGAGCGGTCCCAACGGTCCGGTCGGCTACTCGGAGGTCTTCGAGGGCCGCTTCGACGGCAAACGGCTGAATAATTATCTTGCAAACCTGGCCACCTCGCGCGAGACCTACGACGGACACATCATTTACACCATCCCCATCACGGATGGCAGCGTAGTTCGTCCGCTTCGGGTCACCGCGCTCGACAGCAATTCCATTGCCGCGTCCAACATGCCTACGCCAGAGCAGATTCATTCGATCCTTGACCGTCACCGCTCCTGGTTCGTCTCCGGCTCCTCGCTGCTCACGGCTCGTTTTCACGATGTGCCTCTGTTGGCAAGTGCTTGGGGCATCGGACGGCTCGGCCTTCCCTTCTCGGATCACGGCGCGATCTCCGCCTTCGGCCTCCAGCTCCCGCTCGCTGCGGATACGGATTTCGTAGCCAGCCTGCGTTATACCGGCTCGCTGCACCTGCGCATCGAGCAGATCGCAGGCTCCGAAGCCGATGCTGAGCGCACGGCAAGAGTGCTCGGCGGTGTTCTCGGCCTCTTCAAGTCGATCCAGAAGATGCAGACGACCGACGGCTCCGGCGCGGCCTACGCGCAGATGATTGCCTCGCTCCGGCTGGAACAGCACAAGGACCGCGTCATACTGACGGCAACCATTCCCACGGAGCTTCTACGGCAGCTCACAGGCGCGAACTCCAGCGCGTCGGCCAGCATCCAATAAAAGGCGCGTCTTAGTTCACTGAATTCTGAACAATCCCTGAAGGCGTGCGCATGTAGGGACCCTGCGAATGAGACTTGCGAAGAAGTCTTTGACTGCCCTTTTGACCTTGCCCTTTCTGATCGTCACAGCCCACGCCCAATCCAGTGCAC
>WQYS01000471.1 GCA_009781125.1 Acidobacteriaceae bacterium
ACGGCGCAGGTTGCGCGTCACCCAGCGGTAGATGCTCTGGTCGATCATGGGCGTGAACGACCACACGTCCTCCGGATCGGTAAATCGTCTGAAGGCTCCGGCGACCGCCGCCACCGCAAGCGTGACCGGCAGCGCCCAGTATTCGTGATGCAGCGTAGCCGGAAGCGCCAGCACCGAGCCTCCCAGCATCGCGGGCCACGTGCCCAGCAGAAGTCCCAGCAGGATGGTGGCTTCAAACGAGATATCGGCGCCCAGAAAGTTGGGCACGATGATGCGAAACGAGACGCCCAGCGTCAGCAGGACGCAGATCATCGCCACCAGAACCACGGTCTGCCGACCGGTCCGGCGCGGCATCAGCAGCAGGTTCTTGAAGGTAGCCGAACGCACCAGCGTACCCGATACAGCCGCCGCGACGCCCAGTTCGATCAGCAGGCTAATTAGAATCAGCGATTGCGAGGCGTGCTTCACACCTTCTACTTTACCGCCCCGGAGAGCGCGAAACCGTTACACAAATTATGAAAAGCAGAGCCAATGTAACATTTATTTGAAAATGTTCGTCTAAAACAATGTATAGAGACCACTTCGCTCCTGCGAAGACGAGGCAATCGCTGGCATGGGGATCGTAAAAATAGCGCTGGACCGGCCGTATACATTTATTGTTCTTGCTCTGCTGATTCTGATTGCTGCGCCCGTGGTGGTTCTGCGGACCCCTACGGATATCTTTCCAAACATTAATATCCCTGTCGTCTCCATCGGCTGGACGTACACGGGACTGAATCCGGAGGAGCTGGAGCAGCGCCTCACTACGCCTTACGAGAAGGCTCTCACCTCGCTGGTCGATAACATCCAGCACATCGAATCGACTACCTACAACGGCACCGTGAACGTCAAGGTCTTCCTGCAGCCGGGGGCTTCGCTCGATACGGCAAACGCTCAGGTAACGGCGGCATCGCAATTTCTGCTGCGCCAGTTGCCGCCCGGAATTCTGCCGCCGCAGATCATCAACTTTTCGGCTTCGAGCGTGCCCATTCTACAGCTCGGCATCTCAGGGCAGGGCTTGACAGAGGCGCAACTCAACGACGATGCGGCCAACTTCATCAAACCGCAGCTCAGCACCGTTCCCGGATCCGTGATCCCGCAACCCTACGGAGGCAAGCAGCGCGCCATCTTCATCAACATGGACCAGGCGGCCATGCAGTCGAAGAGCATCGCTCCGGGCGATCTGCTCAGCGCAGTAGCGCAGCAGAACGTGGTGATGCCCTCGGGCACCATCAAGATCGGCCAGTCGGAGTACGACGTGCGCACCAATGGAACTCCGCGCACCATCAAGGAGCTGGCCGACCTGCCGATCAAACAGGTCAGTGGAACTACGGTCTACCTGCGCGATGTCGCCAGCGTGAGCGACGGCTTTCAAGTGCAGACCAACGTGGTGCGTCAGGACGGGCATCGAGGCGTGCTCATCACGGTTCTCAAGAACGGCAACGCCTCCACGCTGGACGTGGTCAAGGGAGTCAAGGATGACATTCCGCGCGTTGCAACCATGCTGCCTGCGGCACTGAAGATAACGCCGCTCTCGGACCAGAGCGTGTTTGTTCGCGGCGCCGTCGATGGAGTCATCAAGGAAGCCATCATCGCCGTGGCGCTGACGGCGCTGATGATTCTGCTCTTCCTCGGAAGCTGGCGCTCGACGCTGATTATTGCCGTCTCGATTCCGCTGTCGATTCTGGCCTCGGTGATCGTCTTCAGCCTGCTGGGCGAGTCGATCAACACCATGACGCTGGGCGGCCTGGCGCTTTCGGTCGGCATCCTTGTCGATAACGCTACCGTCACTATCGAAAACATCGAGCGCTTCCTGAGAGACGGCTACTCGCTGCGCGATGCCATTCTCGAAGGCTGCGGGCAGATTGCGACTCCCATTCTGGTGGCCACACTCTGCATCTGCATCGTCTTCTTCCCCATGTTCTTCCTCGGAGGCGTGGCGCGGTATCTGTTCGTTCCTCTGGCCGAAGCGGTGGTGTTCGCCATGCTGGCAAGCTACCTGCTCAGCCGCACTCTGGTACCGACGCTGGCGATGTACCTGCTGCGCGAGCACGAGGAGATGGACGGGCAGCCTGGACTCTTCACCCGATTTCAGCGCGGCTTCGAGAAGAGATTCGAGCAGGTCCGCAGCAGCTACCACGGCACTCTGCACCGGCTCGTGAATGCGCGCCACGTTTTCGTTCCCGTATTTCTTGGCGCGTGCCTGCTGGCCTTCGTTCTGGTTCCCTTCATGGGCGAGGACTTCTTTCCCGATACCGACAGCGGACAGTTTATCCTTCACGTTCGCGGCGCGTCAGGGCTGCGCATCGAGGAGACGGCGCGGCTCTTCGATCTGGTCGAGGACGAGATTCGCCGCGAGATTCCGGCCAGCGAGATCGACAACATTCTCGACAACATCGGCATGCCGTACAGCTCCATGAACACGCAGCACCTCACCAACGGAACCATCGGGGCCAGCGACGGAGACATCTTCGTCACGCTGAGGCAGAACCACCATCCCACGGCGGCCTATGTAAAGTCGCTACGCGCGAACCTGCCCAGACAGTTCCCCGGCTCCACGTTCTACATGCTGCCTGCCGACATCACTACGCAGATTCTCAACTTCGGGCTGCCTGCTCCCATTGACATGCAGATCGAAGGCAACGACGTCGAAGCCAGCAAAGCACAGGCCGACAAGATTCTGGCTGATATGCGCAATGTTCCCGGCCTGGTGGATCTTCGCATCCAGCAGCCGTTCGACTACCCCACGCTGC
>WQYS01000472.1 GCA_009781125.1 Acidobacteriaceae bacterium
TCTTGATCTTACCGGTCGAGAATTTTGCAGCGAACGGCTAACAGTGCCTTATTCGACTGTCTCAGCACAGGGGTCCACCCCACCTGCGTCTGCTCAGGCACTGACGGCTCAACCGACCGACCTCGATCTCAGCCTGATTCAGCCAACTGCCATGCTTGGGCGTGTGATGAACCCGGAAACAGTTCCACAACAGCCCACCCACGCGCTCACCGTACTGTTGGACCAACGACTTGCGCTGATGCGTATTCAGATTGTCCATTACCAGATGAATCGTCCTGGCTTTCGGATATGCCGCCACGATCCCTACCAGATATTCGGCAAACTCTGCCGCCGAGCGTGTCGCTGTCGCCTTCAAAAAATGGCGTCCTGCCTTCGGCTCCACACCGCAAAAGACGTTGGCCGTACCGCAACGCTTGTACTCGTAATCGCGCCGCCCCAACCGGCCTGGCCGAGCAGGCTGCACAACACGAATGTCCTCCTGCAGCACGACCGGCTTCTCATCCACGCACACCACGGGTTCCCGGCGGGAGAGAGGCTTTTCGTACACCTTGAGCACGTCCTCCATGCACCGTATGTACTCTTGATCCAACTCCGCCACACACCACATTTTTTTCCCGCCAGGGCTTCAGGTCATGATGTTGGAGAACCAGGCGTATCGTGTGGTGACTCACGCGACCGACGATCTTACGCTTCACGGACTCCTCGGCAATCAGACGCAAACTCCACCGTGCTCGACCTTCTGGCGGTGAACCGCAGACCATAGCGATGATGCGCTGGTCCTGCTCGAAACTGAGCAGCGGCTTCTGGCCCGGACGCGGAGCATCATAGATGGCTCGTTCCAGACCACCTTGCAGGTAGCGTTTGGCGATCTCCCAAGCTGTTTTGGCGCTGATGCCCACGGCCTGGGCTGCTTCGACTGTCGTTTTGCCTTGATCCATCTGCTGCAACAGCATGGCGCGGCGAACGGTTCTTACGGGATGCTCCCCTTTACTCAATAACTTCTGGATACGCTTCCGGTCCGAACGCGATAGCTTGATCTGTAATCTGTAGGGGCGGCTCATGCTTCAGCTATAACACCACGCTCCACCCCTACAAACATAGATTTATATTACGAATCTATAAAGACACGACACTAGAACCTTCGCGGCTTTCATCTCAACATGGCGAAGGAACTTCTTTACGGCACGCTTCACGCCTTCGGTGAATGCTTCCTCTAATTCGTCAAGCCCTTCAATGTTCGTGACAATTTGGGGTGGACCCCTGTGCTGAGACAGTCGAATAAGGCACTGTTAGCCGTTCGCTGCAAAATTCTCGACCGGTAAGATCAAGATACAGCATACTGAGTAAAGCCGGTGAAGCGGAAGCGGGCTCTGCTGGAGAGCACCCCGCCAGGAATACCCGGCTGCGACTCATCCTACCGATGAGAGATCGAGGGAGCGCCGCAGAGTACCACCCCGCTCTCCCGGTCTGTGAAACATCCCCATCGGGGGATAGATCGCACATGCCTAAGAAAACTCATGCTGCCTGTGGTACAACCTCCTCCTCATGGCTTGCCGCCAGCAGCATCTCGAACTCGACCGGCGGGCGATAGCCCAGCGCCGAGTGCAGCCTTTTCTGGTTGTAAACCTTGTCGATGAACTCGCCAATCTGTTCGCGAGCATCGATCAGGTCCCGGTATTCGTTGCGATAGACCTCCTCAGATTTCAGCGTCTTCATAAACGACTCCGACTTGGCGTTGTCGTAAGGATTGCCCTTGCGGCTCATGCTGATGGCGACGCCGTTCGTCTTCAGCAGCGCGGTGTAATCGGTCGAAGCATATTGCACACCGCGATCGGAGTGATGCACCAAGCCAGGTGCAACCGATCGCTGTCCGAGCGCCATCTGCAAGGCTTCGATGGCGAGCGTGGCTTCCAGTGTACGGTCCAGCGCCCATCCAATCACGCGCCGCGAGTAGGCGTCCAGCACCACGGCCAGATAGACGAACTCGGTCTGGAGCCGGATGTAGGTGATGTCAGCAACCCATAACTGGTTGATCGCCGTCAACGTCATGGAGCACGCCAGATTGGAATAGATGGGCAGCCCGTGAGCTGAGTCGGTGGTGAAGACGAAGCGGCGTTTGTGCAGACACAGCAGGTTGTCCAGGCGCATCAGCCGTTGCACCCGCTTGCGGTTGATCTGGACGCCACGGCGGCGCAGTTCGTGCCTGATGCGGCGGCTGCCGTAGCAGGAGAACTCCAGCGCGATGCGTTGCACCTGATCGCGCAGGTCCATGTCAGCCTCTGCCGCCGTCGGCGTCCAGCGCCAGCGATAGAAGCCCGCCCGGCTGACCTGGGTCAGCTGGCAGAGTCGGCCGAGCGGGATGAGCGTGGCCAGGTTCATTTGCTTTTCGAGGTAGGGGTAGACGAGCCGCGGGTAGTCAACGCTTGCAGCTTCCGCTGCTCTTCGACATTCTGCAAGCATCCTCGTAAAAAATCGATCTCCAGCGCTTGGCGGCCCACCTTGCGCTCCAGGGCGATGATGCGATCCTCATCGGCTCGGTTGCGTCCGGGACCGGTGAATGCCTTGGTTCCGAACTCACGCTGTTCTCGGCGCCATCGGTCCAACGTATTCGGGTTGACCTCGCAGGCGCGAGCCACTTCGGCCACCGATGCTCCCAGTTCCAACCGCCTGAGAGCAGCTTCCTTGAATTCCTTCGTGAACTTCCGTCGTGAAACACTCATAACACAATTCTCCATTCCCTGAGTTTTGTGTCTTATTTGCCTGTCTCACTTTTGGGGTCCACTCCA
>WQYS01000473.1 GCA_009781125.1 Acidobacteriaceae bacterium
ATTGCCAGTCAGGCTGCGCACGAACAGGCGATGCGCAACAACCGCAATCAGCTAGCAAACACCAAGGGCGGACCGCAGACAAGGGCCATGTCAACAATCAACACGCGCCCGGCGGTCAATAATGTGCGTCCTGCCCCAGCTGCTGCGCGGCCTGCCCCTGCTCCTGCACGTCCGGCGGCCAACACCGCACGTCCTGCTCCTGCGGCGAATAACGCGCGGCCAGCGGCCACCGCTGCTCGTCCCGCTCCTGCGGCCAATAACGCACGCCCGGCAGCTAACAGCGCTCGTCCTGCGGCCGAAGAGCATCAGAATGGACACAAGCGGTAGTGCTGTTTCCCGATTGAGCTTGTAACACTGCCTTGATTCTCCTTACATTGGCCCGGCATTCATTGCCGGGCCTTTCTCTTAGCGGAAACACCTACAATACTCTTTGGAAGTGTTATCTCCCGCTCAACTCGACCGCCTGAAGATAGTTCTTGTGCGCGCGCGCAATCCGAACAACATCGGAGCCGTGGCGCGCGCCATGCACGATTTTGGATTCCGTCATCTGTGCGTCGTCAATGAGTATGCGATTCCCTTCGAGACGGCTCGGTCAGCCGTTGATGCGTCCGCGGTTATGGCCAACGCTCGGGTGTGCGTGAGCGTCGCCGATGCCGTCGCCGATTGCACGCTGGTGGTTGGAACCACCGCTGTCGGCGAGCGGGCTCTAGAGCACAGGCTCCATGCCCTGCCTGAGGCTGGCGAAAAAATCCTGGCGGAACTGGCCGGGGAAGGCGGACGTGTTGCCCTGCTCTTTGGCTCCGAAAAGACGGGCCTCAGCAACGGCGAACTCAGCCATTGCCATTGGCTTCTGACCATTCCCATGCATGAGCATGAGGGAACACGTCACGTTTCGATGAATCTTGGCCAAGCCGTGGCCGTGTGTCTCTACGAACTTGCGCGCTGCGGCGGCGCGCTCGAAGACAACGGAGTTCCACGCGCGGCGCAGAGCGGCGACATCGAGCGGTTCGCCGCGCTCTTTACCGAGATGCTTGTAGAGACCGGCTATACGCATCGTCATCCATCGAACAGCGACGAGGCCGGGATTCGCCGTCTCATTCTGCGCATGGGGCTTTCGGAGGTCGACATACAGGCCTGGATGGGAATCGCACGGCAAGTCCTTAGAAAGACGCGCAGTGAATAGGATGGTTTCTAGGTAGGCCAAGCCTTTAGGCTTGGCAATCTCAATCTTCGCAGAAGAATAGGGCTTTAGCCCCTGGGGTATGCCCTCTTCTCAGTCAGGAAGAGAGCATACCCCAGAGCCTAAAGGCTCTTTCATTGCATACCTTGAGAGCGCCAAGCCTAAAGGCTTGGCCTACCTAGAAGCAAAAGCTCCGGATGCGATTACACTGATTGGCCATTAGCCGCTCTTCATCCAATGGCGGAATAGCGGTACACTAAGCCACGCCCGCCATTGTTCCAAATAAGATTGCACAGCCGGAGGCCGGGGAATGTCTTTCGCTCAACGTGTGGCTCAATGCGTGGCCCAATGTGTGTTAGCGGCACTTCTGGCGACGTGCGCTGCGCCGGTCTATGCCCAGCAAGGACGGCAACTTACCACATCTGACTACGCGCAGGCCGAGAGATTCATGAGCTACAACGTGAATCCTCTTGTCTTTCATGGGGTGGAGCATCCGCAGTGGATCTCTGACACGCGCTTCTGGTATCGCGATCGCGGGCCTGATGGAGTGACTTACATCCTCGTCGATGCGACCACAGGGAAGAAGAGACCGGCATTCGATCACGCACAACTCGCCAAGGCTCTGACCGCAGCCGGAGCCAAAGGAGAGAGCGATCCCCATCATCTGACGGTCACCGAACTTGGGAGCGCTGGCACAGTTACTATCGTCGATGCATCCGGAACAACGTATCTCGCCCAATTGAAAGACATCGACGGTACCTCAGTAACTGGAGTAACGGCGATTCCGGGCAAGAAACCCAACGAGGTTCTTTCTCCGGATGGCACCATGGCCGCCTTCATCCGCGACTGGAACCTGTGGGTGCGCGACACAGCCACCGGCAAAGAGACCCAGCTCACCACCGACGGCGTCACCAACTACGGCTACGCCACCGACAACGCCGGATGGAAGCGCAGCGACAACCCCATCCTCGCCTGGTCGCCGGATTCGATGAAGATTGCCACCTTCCAGCAAGACCAGCGCAAGGACGGCGAGATGTATCTGGTTCCGGTCACCAACGGACATCCGAAGCTGGAGGCCTGGAAGTATCCGCTGGTCGGAGACCCCAATGTCACCATGATCGAGCGCGTCATTATCGATGTTCCTTCGCGCAAGGTGATCCGGCTGAAGATGGCTCCCGATCAGCACCGCTCGACGATCTGCGACGACGTAAGCTGCGGGCGCGACGGCGGGTGGGACGACGTGCAGTGGAGTGGTGATAGCAAGAACCTGGCCTTTGTATCGACCTCGCGCGATCACAAGCAGGAGTGGTTCCGCATTGCCGACGCCGCCTCCGGCGAGGTTCGCGAGGTCATGACGGAGAGCGCTCCGAAGTTCTTCGAGAGCGGAAGCGATAAGGTCAACTGGCACTACCTGCCGGAGTCCAACGAACTGCTCTGGTTCAGCGAGCGCGACAACTGGGGACAGCTTTATCTGTATGACCTGACGACCGGCAAGCTGAAAAACCAGATAACCCACGGCGACGGCAATGTGACTCAGGTGCTGCACGTCGATCCAGCTACTCGTAAGGTGTACTTCCTTGCGGTGGGCAAAGAGGCGGGCC
>WQYS01000474.1 GCA_009781125.1 Acidobacteriaceae bacterium
AAGTCTTACCTTTGCTGTCAATGCTGACGAATACGGAAAACTGCTTATGGGCATCGCACCCAATTACGGATGGCATTCGAAGGTCTCCTATGAAGCGCAGGTGGCGCTTTCATAGGTTCACCCCCGAAAGGGTGCTGTATAGCAACCTGAAGTAGCTATATGGCAACCGTTGAAAAATAAGCGGATAAGTAAGAGTGAGTCTGACAGGTTGCTATATGGCAACTTACGATTTCGAGCCGTGGAGAGGGTTGTTTCAGCGGGTCTGAGGGGAGCCGAAGAGCAGGGCTGAAGCTGGCCGATGAGGGCAAGTTGGAGCGCGGTATCTCCGGGCGTTCGGGCGTGGCTTCTCCGGCAGTATGAGCGCAGCTTCAGCGGGGCTTTATCGGCGCGAGAAAGCTCCGTGCTTGCGCACGGGGATAAATGACGACACTCCATGCACGAAATTTTCGTGCAAGTATACCGTGGTAAACCTGTTGCAGCGGCGCGACTTGGAGAAAGTGGGTATACCTGGGTATACGCGGAGTCTGCGGGGTTTTTTGTGCGGAGTTTGCGCGATAGTTGCGGTTCCGACCCGCGCCGCCGCGCTGTCAGTCTGTGCAGTTTTCGGGCGCGTTCAGGCGTCCAGTGTGAGCGAACGTGGAGCCGTGGAAATGCTGGAAAACGGCGCGATGAGGCTGCGCCGTTTCCCACATTTCGCACGGCAGGACGGGGCAATGGCGAGGGAGTCATCCCAGGTTCCGCACATGGAAACATGGAACGTGCCAAAGGCCGCACGTCCCACGTTCCCACATGCAGAACCGTCGAGCGAGGGACGAGTTTTATTATTTTTTTAGCTGCAAAACCAGATCAACGGAGCCTCTGGGGTTGTTCACTGGCGGACGTGTTCGAGGCTCGTCATCGGGCCTCTGTGACGCTCTGGCGAGTGTTCCGCAAACTTGACACCATCCCTAAGCCTGACGGCTTAGGAAGGTGTCTGTGCGACCTGAAGCCGCACAGGAATCGAACGCGGCTCGAACGCAACCCGACGTTGTGCGAGGTTGTGCGAACAAGTTCGAGGATGGTTCGAGGTCTGTCCGGCGCGGCGTTCGAGGTCAGTTCGAGAGGTTTTTTCTTTAGCCGCCTGCGGGATCTTCGGCGGTAACTACTTGCTCTCTGCGGCAGTGATGAATGTGTCGATGGTCGTAAGGAGAACGCGCTGCTGGTACATCGGCAGACGCTCGATCTGTTCCATGCGGCGCAGGAGTTTACGGCTAGGTACGGGAGCGGTTGCGACGGCGACCGGCTTAGAAACCTGAAGGAGTTCCTGTACAGGCACATCGAGAGCCTTAGCGAAGCGAACCGCCGTCTCTGCATAGAGCCGAGTCTTGCCGTTTTCATAGTCGGAGATGACGACCTGAATCGCGCCGACGCGCCGTGCCAGTTCCTCTTGGCTGAGTCCTCGTTGCTTGCGAATCTTGGCCAGCCGTTGCCCTAGAGCGATGTACCAAGCCTTAGTCGAGTTGTCGTTCTCTGCGGCTCTAATCCGTCCCATAGCAGAGATGAGTGTAAAGGGCGGTCGAAAATCTCTGTTGACTTCCATAGTTATTAACTATATTTTTATGCCTAGAAGATCAAGAAAAAAAAGTGCTTGACATGATTTTCAGCGGAGGCGGTGTGCATGGCGCGTATTCCAGAGCATGAGGTGGAGCGGCTAAAGAAGGAAGTCTCTGTGCAGCGTTTGGTCGAGGCGCGAGGGATCAAGCTAACCCGGCACGGCGCGGACCTGATCGGTAAATGCCCTTTCCATGACGACCGGACGCCATCGCTTGTGATTACGCCTGCAAAGAATCTCTGGCACTGTCTGGGGGCGTGTAACGCAGGCGGGACGGTGATCGACTGGGTAATGAAGGCAGAGGGCGTGAGCTTCCGTCATGCGGTCGAGATGCTACGCGAAGACTATCTTCCTTTAGCCGCCGCTCCGGTTCGTGCGGTGAAGACGGGCACGGTGAGGAGGTTGCCGCCGCCAGTCGAGCGCGGGGCCGACGACCGAGCAGCGTTGTTGCAGGTGGCGGACTACTACCACGAGACGCTGAAGCAATCGCCGGAGGCGATGAAGTATCTGGAATCACGCGGCCTGAAGTCATCGGAGATGATCGGCAAGTTCCGTCTGGGCTTCGCTAACCGGACTCTGGGGTATCGGTTGCCAGCGAGAAACCGGGCGGCAGGCGCGGAGATACGAGGGCGTCTGGAGGAGTTAGGCATCTTGCGTGAGACGGGGCATGAGCAGTTCAACGGCTCTGTTGTTGTCCCGGTGTTCGACATGACGGGCGCAGTGGTGGAGATGTACGGGCGCAAGATAACGCCGAATCTGCGGGAGGGGACGCCAGACCATCTCTATATGCGCGGGGAACATCAGGGCGTGTGGAATGAAGAGGCGTTGATGGCATCGAAGTCCATCATCCTGTGCGAAGCGTTAATCGACGCGCTGACGTTTTGGTGTGCGGGGTATCGCAACGTGACGGCCAGCTATGGCGTGAATGGCTTCACGAAGGACCACCGGGCGGCACTGGAAAAGTACGGGACCGAGCAGGTGTATATCGCTTACGACAACGACGAGGCGGGAAACAAGGCGGCTCTGAAGTTGGCCGACGAGTTGATGGGGATGGGCATCGAGTGTTCCGTGCGAGCCGCGTTCGATTTCTGTGCGGCATCGGGTCGCACAGACGCCTCCCTAACGCGTCAGCGTTAGGGATGGTGTCGCTATCGCAACACATCGCCTGACACGCCTCAGATGCCCC
>WQYS01000475.1 GCA_009781125.1 Acidobacteriaceae bacterium
CGCTTGCGCAGCACCACGAAGGCGGCTTCCATGTCGCCCTTGGCCTCCTGCAGGGCCTTCAGGCAGTCGCCCATAGGGGCGCCGGACTTCTCGCGGAGTTCCTTGACGAATTTTGCATCGATCTTCACGGCGGTATCAGACATTGACAATTCCCTTCCTGTATATAGCTTGATTCAAGCGAAAGGGGCGCGTTTACAAGCGCACACGCCCCTTGAATGTTTTCCGTAACGGCTACGGCAGAGCGATCTATGCTCCGGCGTCTGCCGTGGCCGACTCGGTCTCATCGGCGCCAGCCGCCGCGGGAGCCTTGCGGATGTTGCCGCCCAGCACCGCCTCGAAATCAACGTTGTCGTCGTCGTCCTCGTCGGCAATGGTGGCTGAGGTCTGGATCTGCTCCAGCTCGCCCGACTCGCCGATGTGTTCCGGAGCCGTCTCCACCTGGCGCACGTCGGAGACCTCGTCCGTAAAGGCGCGTTCGGAGATCATCAGCACGCCCTCGGCGGCTGAGTCGGCAATCTTGGTCGTAAACAGGCGGATGGCCCGGAGCGCATCGTCGTTGCCGGGAATCACGTAGTCCACAACCGTGGGATCGCAGTTGGTATCGACGACCGCAACCACGGGAATGCCCAGCTTGCGGGCCTCGGCCACGGCAATGGCCTCGTTGTTGGAGTCAACCACGAAGATGGCGTCGGGCAGCCGCTTCATACTCTTGATACCGGCCAGGTTGATGGAAAGGTGCTTGCGCTCGCGCTCCAGCTTGATGACTTCCTTCTTGGTCAGCAGCTCGTAGCGGCCATCGACGGACATCTCGTCGAGCTCCTGCAAACGGCGGACCGACTTCTGCACCGTGACCCAGTTGGTCAGCAGGCCGCCCAGCCAGCGGCTGTTGATGTAGGGCATCCCTGCGCGGGTCGCCTCTTCGGCGACGGCGTCCTGTGCCTGGCGCTTGGTGCCAACAAACAGGATCAGCTTGCCCGTGGCCGTAAGATCGGTAACGAACTTCGAAGCCTCCTTAAACATCTTGAGCGTCTTCTGAAGGTCGATGATGTAAATTCCGTTGCGCTCGCCGAAGATGTATTCCTTCATCTTGGGGTTCCAGCGCTTGGTCTGATGCCCGAAGTGAACGCCAGCTTCGAGCAACTCTTTCATAGTAATGTTTGCCAAATGAATCTCCTTGGTTGAGGCAGCGGCGACGCGCGCCGTGCCTGGATTTATCCCTGATAAAGGGAGATTGAACTCCTTGCCTCACGCAACAGCAGCGTGAAGGTGATGCGAGCGGGTACCTGAAAACAGATACCCGCCAAAACTTTCGCCAGCCAGCGGCGCGATTAGCGCTTCGAGAACTGGAAGCGGGCGCGCGCGCCCTTTTGGCCGTACTTCTTGCGCTCCTTGCCGCGAGCGTCGCGGGTCACCAGACCCTCTGCCTTGAGGGGCTTGCGCAGCTCCGGGTTGAACTCCATCAACGCGCGGGCGATGCCGAGCTTGACGGCATCGGCCTGACCCATCACGCCGCCGCCACGAACCGTGGTGACCACATCAAAGGTCTCGCCGATGTTCTCAATTCCAAGCGACCGCTTGGCCGCAGCGCGCTGCTGCGCGGTCACGAAGTAGACGTCAACGTCCTTCTTGTTGACGGTGAATTTGCCGCTGCCGAGACGCAAAAAAACACGCGCAATCGAAGACTTGCGGCGTCCGGTTCCGTAGTACTGAACGAGATCTGCCATTGCTGAAGAAACTCCTTGAACTCTTCCCTCTGAGGGGCCGCGGCCCCGAAATCTTTGTTGAACAGCGTGACTCAAAACACGCTATCGGCAAAACCTCAGGCGGCGATCTCCATCGGCTGCGGCTTCTGCGCCTGGTGCGGATGCTGGCTGCCCTTGTAAACCTTCAGCTTGGTGGCCATCTGGCGGCCCAGCTTCGACTTGGGAAGCATGCCCTTGATGGCCTGCTCCACGATGGCTTCGGGACGGCGCTCGAGCAGCTTCACAAACGACTCCTCGCGCAGCCCGCCGGGAAACCCGGTGTAGCGGCGATACATCTTCTGTTCTGCCTTGAGGCCGGTCAGCACGATCTTTTCCGCGTTGATGATGACTACATGGTCGCCGGTGTCAAAATATGGCGTGTAGAGGGGATTCAGCTTGCCGGAAAGCACATTGGCGGCGTGTGTCGCAAGACGGCCCAGCGTCTTGCCGCTGGCATCAATCACGAACCACTTGCGCTCGATCTCTTTGCCGCTCGGAATCTTCGTAGACATTGTTGAGTTACTCCCTGGTTCTGCCGTCTTCACAGGTCGGCGTACATCTGAAGAATGGGTGAAGCTGATTTTTTATTGCCGTGAAACCAAAGCCTCTGCCTGGCAGAAAGACGCATCCGGGAGAGGTTCTCTCGAGGGCGCATCCGCCGGGAGATTGTGCGCAGAGCCTGATTCAACTGGGGCCTGAGCTGTGGGGATCGCGGGAGCCGCTGCTGCTGCTCCAAGCCGAATCAAGCTGGATCAACCAGCCCCACCACGCTGCCTCGCCCGCTGCCTCGCCCGCGAAGATACGCACGGACGCGCAACGCGAAACTGCGCGAGTTTTTAGGATATCGAAACTTCCTCTGTGGAGTCAACAAGAACACAGCGTTTGGGAGCGCAAAACCAAACGCCCCCTCCGCGAAAACTGCTGCGAACGGGGCGTTTGCCAACTTATCGATTTAACAGCCTGACTATCAGGATTATCAGAACTATGGAGTCAAGTTCGTGGTTGCATGCGAGCCGTTGGCAACCGCAGCCGC